>NZ_JBSFWJ010000013.1:0-113973 GCF_053592695.1 Saccharopolyspora sp. NPDC002578
CCCGCCACATCACCCAAAAACCCACCCGCACACACATAAGACGACCCAGAAGAATCCGGATCCGAATCGAACAACGAACCCAGATCCCAACCCCGGTCACTCGGGAAATCCGACACCACATCCACGCCGTCGCGCACCAACCCCCACAACCCCTCCGGGGAATCCACACCCGGAAAACGACACCCCACACCCACCACCACAACCGGATCATCGACCACGTCAGCCGAAATCCGACCTGATCCGGCGCGCACCGGATCAGCCGGTGCGCCGACCAGTTCCTCCTGCAAGGCGGCTGCCAGCTCGTTCGGAGTAGGATGGTCGAACACCGCAGTCGCCGAGAGGCGGAGTCCGGTGGCAGTGCTGAGGCGGTTCCGCAGCTCCACCGCCGTCAACGAGTCGAAACCGGCCTCCTTGAACACCCGGCGCGGGTCGATCACTTCCGGGCTGGAATGCCCCAGCACCGTCGCGGCGTGCTGCCGGACCAGATTCAGCAGGGCCCGGCGTCGCTCCGGTTCGGCCAGCCCGGTCAGCCGCCGCGCCACGCCCCGGTCATCGGACGCTCTCGGCAATGCTCGACGCCCTGGCCGCACCAACCCGCGCAACAGCGGAGGCGGCACCGCCCCAGCGGCCCGCAACCCAACCAGGTCGAGGCGCGCAGGCAGCAGCACCGGGTCAGGCCCCCGCATCCCGAGGTCGAACGCCGCCACCGCCGTCGCCGAGTCCAGGCCCACCATGCCGTCCCGCCGGTTGCGTTGGAGGTCCGCGCGCCCGAGGTGCGCCGTCAGGCCGCTCGCTTCGCTCCAGAAGCCCCAGGCCAGCGACACCACCGGCGCCCCTGCCGCGTGCCACCGCTGAGCCAGCCCGTCCAGCGCCGCGTTCGCCGCCGCGTAGTTCCCCTGCCCCGGATTGCCCAGCACACCCGCGGCCGAGGAGAACAACACCAACGCCGCCAGATCCAGCCCTCGGGTCAACTCGTGCAGGTTCCGCGCACCGTCCACTTTGGACCGGAACACCGCGTCGAACCGCTCAGGGCTCAACGCCTCGACCACGCCGTCGTCCAACGCCCCGGCCGCGTGCACCACCGCCGTCAACGGATGTTCCGCGGCGATTCCGGCGATCAGAGCGGACACGGCGTCCCGGTCCGCCACGTCGCAAGCCGCCACCTGGACCTCCGCGCCGAGCCCGGTCAGCTCCGCCACCAGGTCGGCGGCGCCCTCCGCCGCCGGACCGCTGCGCCCGCAGAGCAGCAAGTGCCGCATCCCGCGCTCGGCGACCAGGTGCCGAGCGACCAGACCACCGAGAGTGCCGGTGCCACCGGTGATCAGCACGGTTCCGTCCGGGTCCGGCTCGCGCGGGACGGTGAGCACCACCTTCCCGGTGTGCCTGGCCTGGGCGACGTGCCGGAACGCCGAGGACGCGCGCCGGAGGTCCCACGCCGTCGACGGCAACGGCGTGAGCACGCCACGCTCGCACAGCTCCACCAACTCGGTCAGCATCCGGCGGATCTCGTCGGGGTGCGCCTCGCGCAGGTCGAACGCCCGGTAGTCGACCCCGGCGGGCATCGCGGCGGCATCGCGGACATCGGTCTTGCCCAGTTCCAGGAACGCGCCCCCACGCGGCAGCAGGTCCAGCGAGGCGTCGACGAGCTCCCCGGTGAGCGAGTTCAACACCACGTCCACGCCTCGCCCGCCCGTGGTGGCGCGGAACCGGTCCCGGAACTCCGCCGTCCGCGAGGACGCCAGGTGGTCGTCGTCGACGCCCATCGCGCGGAGCACGTCCCACTTCGCCGGGCTCGCGGTGGCGAACACCTCGGCGCCGGCGTGCCGGGCGAGCTGGATCGCGGCCATGCCCACACCGCCGGCCCCCGCGTGGACCAGCACCGAAGGCGGGTTCGACGTCGACCGCAGACCGGCGATGTCGTGCAGTCCTAGGCAGGCGGTGAGGAACGCGATCGGGAAGGTCGCGGCCTGCTGGAAGGACCAGCCCGCCGGGATCCGCGCCAGCAGCCGGTGATCGGTGACCGCGACCGGACCGAACGCGCCGAAATCGCGGTCGAACGTGCCCATCACCCGGTCACCGGGTCCGAACTCGGTGACCCCCGGGCCGACGTCCTGCACCACTCCGGCCGCTTCGCCGCCGAGTCCTCGCTGCCCGGGGACCATGTCCAGGGATACCAACACGTCCCGGAAGTTCACTCCCGCCGCCCGGACCTGGATGCGAACCTGCCCGGGCTCCAGCGGGCCGAGGGCTCCCTGCGCCGGAACCAGGGCGAGTTCGGTGGCGGTGTCACCCGTGCTCTGCAAGCACCAGGCGGTGGTGTTCTCGGGCGGCACCAGTCCGGGCTCGTCCCCGGCGCGTTCCAATCGGGGCGCGAACGCGACGCCCGCCCGCACGGCGAGTTGCGGCTCGCCGCCGGCCAACGCCGCCTCCCACCCGCCAGGAGCGTCCACGTCGGCGAGCACCAACCGGTCCGGGTGCTCGGATTGCGCGGAGCGGACGAGTCCCCACACCGCGGCGGCGGCCGGGTCGCGCAGCTCGCCGTCGCCGTGCACGGCGACGGCACCACGAGTGACCAGCACGAGCCGCGCCGCCTCGAACCGCGGCTCGGCCAGCCAAGCCTGCACGAGCTCCAACGCCGAGGCCGCCGATGTCCAGATCGGCCGCTCGCCGGTGCGTTCCTCCTCGACATCGGCCAGCACGAACTCGGGGATCGCCTCGGCTTGCGCCAGCCGCCGCAGGTCCTCGGCGGCGCGGACCGATGCCGTCGAAACATCGCCGTCGCACGAGGGCAGTTCGGTCCAGCCGATCCGGAAGAGCACGTCGCGCCCGGGGCCGCCGTCGGCGACCAGGTGCGCGGTGTCCACGGGCCGCAGCGCGAGCGAACCGACCGCGGCGACCGGTGCTCCGGTGCCGTCCCACAACCGCAGCGACACCGCGTCCCGCCCGGCAGGCGTCGCGCGCACGCGGAGCATCGACGCGCCCGACGCGCGCAGCCGCACCTCGTTCCACGCGAACGGCAACGGGGTCCGTCCAGATGCCGCCTGCTCGGCGGTGCAGAAGTTCCCCGCGTGCAGCGCCGCGTCGAGCAACGCCGGGTGCAGGCCGTACCGCTCGGCGTCGGGTCGCTGGTCTTCTGGCAGGGCGACCTCGGCGAAGACCTCCTCACCTCGGCGCCACACCGCGCGGAGTCCGCGGAAGGCCGGTCCGTAGTGGTAGCCGTCGTCGTGCCTGCGCGGGTAGAAGTCGCCGATGTCGACGGCGGCGGCCCCCGGCGGCGGCCACTCCCCGGGCGCCTCGTCCGGTTCGGATTCGGCCTGCTCCTGGGCGAGCAGGCCGTGCGCGTGACGGGTCCAGGACTCGAAGGCGTCCGCGTCCTCCGGGCACGAGTACACCGACAGCCGCCGGCACCCGTGGCGGTCCGCGTCGTCCACGGTCAGCCGCAAGCGCACGCCGCCGTGCTCCGGCAACAGCAGCGGACGCTCGACGACGAGTTCGCGCAGTTCATCGGCACCCACCTCGGCACCGGCGCGGAAGGCGAGTTCCACGAAGGCGGTGGCGGGCAGCAGCACCACACCGGCCACCGCGTGGTCCCCGAGCCAGGGCGGCGCGGTGCGCGATGCCGCGCCGGTGGCGAGGAATCCGCCGGACTCCGGCAGGCCGACCAGCGCACCGAGCAGCGGGTGCTCGGCCGCGGTCAAGCCGGCGGCGCCCACACCGGACGCCACCGGGGCCGGGCCCGGCCAGTAGCGCCGGTGCTGGAACGGGTAGGTCGGCAGCTCCGCGCGCCGCGTGCCCGGGCCGCCGGTGGCGGTCGTCCAGTCCACCGGGACACCGCGGGCGTGCAGCTCGGCGGCCGAGGTGAGGAATCGCACCGGCCCGTCCTCGTCGCGGCGCAGCGTTCCGGTCACCACCACGTCCGCGGCATCGGCCGATTCCTGGACGCCGCCGGTCAGCACCGGGTGCGGGCTCACTTCGACGAAGGCTCGGCAACCGTGCTCCAGCAGTGCCCGGGTGGCGCCGTGGAAACCGACCGGGCGGCGCAGGTTCCGATGCCAGTACTCGGCGTCCAGGCCGGTGCCGTCCACCCATTCCCCGGAGACCGTGGAGTAGAACGGCACCCGCAGCGGCCGGGGTTCGAGCCCGCGCAGCGCGCTCGTCAGCTCTTGGTGGATCTCGTCGACCTGGGCGCTGTGCGAGGCGTAGTCCACCGGGATGCGCCGGGAACGCACGTTCGCGGCCTCGCACTCGGCGAGCAGCGCCGCCAGCGCGGGCGGTTCGCCCGAGACCACCACCGACGCCGGGCCGTTGACGGCCGCGATCTCCAAGCCGGGATGGTCGCGCACCCTGTTGCGCACGTCGTCCTCGGGCAGCGCCACCGACACCATGCCGCCGCGGCCGGCGAGCCGGTCGGCGATGATCCGGCTGCGCAGCACCACGACCCGCGCGGCGTCGGGCAGGGACAGCGCGTCGGCGACGCACGCGGCGGCGATCTCCCCTTGCGAGTGGCCCACGACGACGTCCGGCCGCACTCCGGCGGAACGCCACAACTCCGCCAGCGACACCATGATCGCGAACAGCGCGGGTTGCACGACGTCCACCCGTTGCAGTGCCTCGGCGTCGTCGAGCACGTCGAACAACGACCACTCGACCAGCGGCGCCAGCGCCGAGTCGCATTCCCGCATGCGTTCGGCGAACACCGGACTCCACCGCACCAGGTCGGCCGCCATGCCCGTCCACTGCGCTCCCTGGCCCGGGAAGACGAACGCGATACGTCCGTCCACATCGGACTTCCCGGAGATGAGGTTCGGGGCCGGTTCACCACGGCTCAGCGCCGCGAGACCGGCCATCGCCTCGTGCCTGCCGCCCGCCACCACGATCGCCCGGTCGCGCAGCGCGGCGCGGGTCGTCACGAGCGAGTGGGCGAGATCCGACGGTGCGAGTTCCGGCCGGTCCTCGAACCAGGAGTGCAACCGGGCGCCCTGTTCACTCAGCGCCTGTTCACCCGTCGCCGCGACCACCAGCGGGACCGGGCCTCCTGGGCCGGGGCCGCCGACCGGGGGTCCGGCCGGCGGGTGTTCGAGGATCAGGTGTGCGTTGGTGCCGCTCACGCCGAACGACGACACCGCCGCTCGCCGGGGACGGCCCGTTTCCGGCCACTCCCGCTGCTCGGTCAGCAACCGGACGTCACCCGAAGACCAGTCCACCTCCCGGGACGGCTCATCCACGTGCAGGGTCTTCGGCAACACACCATGCCGCATCGCCAAAACCATCTTGATCACACCCGCCACACCCGCAGCACCCTGCGTATGACCGATGTTCGACTTCACCGACCCCAACCACAACGGCCGATCAACCGACCTACCCTGCCCATAAGTCGCCAACAACGCCTGCGCCTCGATCGGATCACCCAACCGCGTACCAGTCCCATGCGCCTCCACCACATCCACATCCGAGGCGGAGAGCCCGGACCGCCCCAGCGCCTGCCGGATCAGGCGTTGCTGCGACGGGCCGTTCGGCGCCGTCAACCCGTTCGACGCGCCGTCCTGGTTCACCGCCGACCCGCGCAACACCGCCAACACCCGGTGCCCGCCGCGCTCGGCTTCCGAAAGGCGCTCCAACAGCAGGATTCCGACGCCCTCGCCCCAGCCGGTGCCATCGGCCGCCGCCGCGAACGCCTTGCACCGGCCGTCCGGGGCCAATGCCCGCTGCCGGGAGAACTCGACGAACGTGTCCGGAGAGGCCATCACCGTGACGCCGCCCGCCAACGCCATCGAGCACTCGCCCTGGCGGATCGATTGCGCAGCAAGATGAATCGCCACCAACGACGACGAACACGCCGTGTCCACCGTCACCGCCGGACCCTCCAAACCCAACGTGTAAGACACCCGGCCCGAAGCGACGCTGCCCGCCGTACCGGTGCTGCGGTGTCCCTCGCCCGCCTCGTCGTGCCCTCGGTTCCCGCTGCCGTAGTCGTGGTGCATCAAGCCGGTGAACACGCCGATGTCCTTGCCCCGCAACGAACTCGGATCAACACCCGCCCGCTCGAACACCTCCCACGACACCTCCAACAACAACCGCTGCTGCGAATCCATCGCCACCGCCTCCCGCGGCGACACCCCGAAAAACCCCGCATCAAAACCCGCCACATCACCCAAAAACCCACCACACCGCACATAACTCGAACCCGACACATCCGGATCCGGATCGAACAACGAACCCAGATCCCAACCCCGGTCACTCGGGAAATCCGACACCGCGTCCACGCCGTCGCGCACCAACTCCCAGAAGTCCTCCGGGGAATCCACACCAGGAAAACGACACCCCACGCCCACCACCACAACCGGGTCGTCCACCGGCGACACCGGACGCACTTCACCGTCCTTTTCGGACGATCGGTCCGCGTCACCCCAGAGTTCAGCGCGCAGCATCTTCGCGGTGGACGACGGTGTCGGGTGGTCGAACGCCAACGTGGCGGGCAGTCGCAGGCCCGTCGCCCCGACGAGCAGGTTGCGCAACTCCACGGCGGCCACCGAACCGAATCCGGCTTCCTTGAAGGAGCGGTCCGCGGCCACTCGATCCACTCCCAGCACCCGGGCCGCCGCTGCCCGCACCAGGTCCAGCAGCTCGCGCTCCTGCTCCGCTTCGGACAGCGCACCGATCCGGCGGCGCAGCGCGGCGGCGTTCGACGCGTCCGGTGACGGTGCGGCGGAGTCGTCGATCAGCTCGCTGAGCAGCGGCGGAACGCGCCGGTTCGAGGAGAACGACGGCCTGGTGGCCGACAGCGCAGGCTGCCCGGTGGTGAGCGCCGCGTCGAACGCCGCCACCACCTGCTCGTCGGTCAGCGCACCGAGGTCCGGCGACACACCGGTGTCGCCCTCCCTAGGCCCCCAGGTGAGCGACAGCGCGGGCAGCCCGTCCGCGCGACGCCGTCGTGCCAGCGCGTCGGCGGCGGCGGGTCCCGTCACCAGGCCGGCGCAGTCGGCCGCTCGCGAGCACAGCACGAACGCGGTCACGCCGACGATCGACTCGTGCAACGACTGCAAGCTGTCCGCATCGGACTGGCCGGGGTCCGCGTGCACCACCGCGCGGACCGGCCGTTCGGCGGTGGCCAGCACCGCCGCGAGAGCCGCCCGATCGGCGAGCTCGCAGGAGCGCAGAGCGACGGCCGCCCCGGCTCGCCGCAACGCGCGGGCCAGCTCGACCGCATCGCGGTCGCGTCGCCCCCCGGGGCTGAGCAGCAGCACGTGCCGGGCGCCGTGCGCCGCCACCAGGTGCCTGCCGAGCATCGCCGCCAGTGCGAGGTGGGCTCCGGTCACCACCACCGTGCCGGCGCCACCTCCGACGACCGGCGCCGCCTCGCCCGCGGACGCCGACGTCCGGGCCAACCGGGGTGCCAGCACCACTCCCGCTCGGACCGCTAGCTGCTGCTCACCGCAGTGCACGGCCGTGCGGAGCGCCCGCGCGGACGCGGCGGCGTCGAGGTCGACGAGGACCAACCGCCCGGGCCGGTCCGCCTGCACCGCGCCGAGCAGGTCCCACGACGCGGCCGAACCCGGTAGCGGGACGTCGTCCGATTCGCCGGCCGACACCGCGCGCCGAGTCGTGGCCACCACCCGGCCGCCCGCCGCCCGCTCGTCGTCCAGCCACGCCGCCACCTCACCGGACTCCGCCGCGGCGAACACCACCACGTCCGGCACCACTGACGCGTCCCGCAACGCGGCCACGTCCGGGAACCTCCGCACCGGGAACCCGTCCGCCAGCGCTTCGGCGATCTCCGGGCCGCCCACCACCGCCCACTGCTCCGCTGAATCCGAGCCGGACCGCACCGATGCCCGCGGCACCCACTCCGTCCGGAACACCGAGTCGAGCTGACCGCCGGCGGCGAGGAGCCGAGCGGGCAGCTCCAGCAGCACGTGCCGGGTGATCTTCCCGGACGCCGTGCGCGGCACCCGGTCGATCTCGTAGAGCTCCTCGGGCACCTTGAACCCCGACAGCTGCTCGCGGCACGCTTCGAAGATCGCCGCCGGGTCCGGGCCCCGCGGGCCCGGCACGACGAAGGCCACCGGCACTTCGCCGAGCACTTCGTGCGGCTTGCCGGCGACCCCGACGTCCGCGACCCCGGGAACCGTCCGCAGCACCTCCTCCACCTCCCCGGGGTGGATGTTCTCGCCCGCGCGAATGATCAACTCCTTGATCCGGCCGGTGATGCGCAGGTACCCGGACTCGTCCCGGCGGGCCAGGTCCCCGGTCCGGTACCAGCCTTCGCGCAGCACCGCGGCCGTCGCCTCCGGCTGGTTGTGGTAGCCGGCCATCACGTTCGGCCCGTGCACCCACACCTCGCCTTCCGCCTCCGTCGCCACGTCCTGCCCGGTGCGAGGATCGACGAGTCGCACGCCCAGGCCGGGGACCGGTAGGCCGCAGGAGCCCTCGACCCGGGAGCCGGTCGGCCAGTTCACCGCGATCGATCCGCACGTCTCGGTGCTGCCGTAGGCGTCGATCAGCGGTATGTCGAAGGTCCGCTCGACCTCGCCGCGCAGTTCCGCGGTGGTGACCGCGCCGCCGACGAGCCCCACTCGCAACGCCGGCGCTCGGAAGCCCTTGTCGCGGACCGCCCGCACCAGGTGGTGGTACGTCGTCGGTACTCCGGCGAAGACGGTGGACCGGTCCTCGTGCAGGGCGTCGAGCACCTCGTCCGGCGAGTACCCGTCGACGAGCCGCGCCGAGGCACCGACCGCGGTCACCGCCAGCACGCAAGCGATGTGCGAAAGGCTGTGGAACAGCGGCAGCGGCCACAGCACCCGGTCCTCCGGCGACAGCCCGAGGACCGGCGCGTAGCACGCCGCCACCGACCACAGGCAGTTGCGCTGGGTCGACAGGACGCCCTTCGGGGCGCCGGTGGTACCGGAGGTGTAGAGCATCCAGGCGATCTCGTCCAGGCCGAGGTCGTCGCGGGCCGGGACGTCCGGTTCGGCAGCGGCGAGTTCCGGGAACGACAGCACGTCCGGCGGCAGCTCGGCGGCCGGCGCGACCGCCAGCACGCCCAGGCCCGGACGGCTCTCCCGCAACCGCTGCAGCCGGTCGACGTGCGCCGCGTCGGCGATGACCAACCGCGCGCCGCTGTCGTCGAGCACGTGCGTCAGCTCCGGATCGGTGCACCGCGGGCCGATCGGGACGCCGATCGCGGCGGCGCGGGTGACGGCGTGGTAGCTCTCGACCGCCTCGACCCGGTTTCCCAGCAGCAGCGCCACCCGGTCGCCGGGCTGCACGCGGAGGTCGGCCAGGTGCCCGGCCAACCGCCGCGAGCGCGCCTCCAGATCCGCGTAGCCGACCACGCGCCGGGCGTCGCGATAGGCGGGCTTGGCCCCGAAGCGATCGGCGTGCTCGCGCAGGAGTTCGGACAGCGGACGGATCAGCTCGGTACGCAGCACGTCACCACACCTCTCGATCGGGTCACGGCCAGAAGTGGAGAGACGCGAGCAGTGCATCTCGACGACAGCCTGCCCCGGAACAGCCGTCGCTCACCCCCCTCATCGCCCCCTAGGGCTTCCGGGACGTGCCGCTCGACCGGTGGTGGCGGAAGTTCCGCTCCTGGCATGGGCCGACCGCATCGCGGTCGCCCGATCGGCACCGCCGCTTCCTGCCGGGTCACGCCTTCGGGGACGTCTCCGCCCGCGTCGGGAAACTCGTGAGCAGCTCCGCCGGGGACCTGAGCACCGCGTCCGGGTCCCGGCTCAGCAGCCCGGATTCGTCGGTCTCGCCCCACAACGCGGCCACCGCGGGCACCCCTGCGGCGCGGGCGCTGTCCAGGTCGGTCACCGCGTCACCGACCATGATCGCGGTCGAGGGCGGCACGTCCAGCAACGCGAGCGCGCGCAGCACGATGTCCGGTGCCGGCTTGGGACGCGCCACCTCGTCTGACCCGATGACGTGGTCGAACAGCGGCAGCAGGCCGAGACGGTCGAGCAGGGAACGGGCGCGGGGACCGCTCTTACCGGTGGCCACGGCCAGCCCGAGTCCCCGTTCCCGCAACGTCCGCAGCACCTCGGGAACTCCGTCGAACACCTCCACCCGGTCAGCCAGCCGATAGCTCTCCCGGACGAACGGTTCCTCCATTTCGGGCGGCAGCCGCATGATTCGCATGATGTCCGGGAAGTACCTGCCCAGGTGCTTGCCGTACTCCTCGAACGGAGCAGGGCCGTCGCCGACCACCTCGGCATAGGCGATGGTGAACGCTTGGCGCATCACGTCGAAGCTGTCCACCAGCACGCCGTCCAGGTCGAACACCACGGCGCGCAACGGGATTCGGGCACCGGGCCGCCCGGTCGTGTGTTCGGTGTCCATTCGAAGGAGTCCTTTCTGGACGGGTCTTTCCGGGAACCCCCGAGCCGTGGCGCTTTTCCGACCGCAGTTCGATTTCCGACGCACGTGCACGGGCAGGAACCGGGATGGGCGGGTTCACAGGGCCACCGGAGCCGCGGCGTCGCCGAGCGGAACTTCGCGGCCGGTGGCGGCCGAGGCGTAGACGCCGTCGACGATCCGCGCGGTGCGCCGCGCTTCGTCGACCGCCCGTCCCGCGCCCGTCGGATCGGCCAGCTGCACGGGCAGCTCGTCGAGCTGCCGGTCGTACTCCGCGCCGACCGGCACCGGCCGAAGCGGGATCTGCTCCTGATGACCTGATCGCAGGAGCACCAGTTCCGGGTTCGCCACCCGGTTCGGGCTGAATCCGAAGGTGCAGCGCAGGGTCGCCGCACCCGCGTCGCCCTCCACCCGGATCGAGGTGACGTCGCACGGCTCGTGGGAAGCCCAGCTCGCCCGCAGCGACACCGCGATTCCGGTGTCGGTGACCAAAAAAGCACGAACGGTGTCCTCCACGTCACCGCTCGGTGCGCGCCCGCCCGCGGCGTTGGCCGGCCGCCAGGCGGCGCGAGCGGCGGGCCGGGTGAGGAAGTCGCTCGACGTCGTCCCGATCACCCGGGTGGGCGCACCCGCGCCGAGCAGCGGCGCCGCGACGTCGAGCAGGTGCCAGCCGAGGTCCACCAGCGCACCGCCCCCGGCGAGGCGACGCCGGGTGAACCAGCCATCGGAGTCCGGCACCCCGCTCGCGCGCGTCCACGTCAGGTCGACGTACCGGAGCGCTCCGAGCCGGCCTGCCAGGTCGTGCAGCGCGCGCACGTCCGCGCGGCAGCGCGCCGCGCTGCCCGCCAGCAGCCGCCCCCCGCCGAGCCGTTCCGCCGCCGCCAGCCGATCGGCTTCCTCCTCGTTCAGGCACACCGGTTTCTCCAAGAACACCGGGATGCCCTGTTCCAGCAGGCCCACCGCGACCGGGCAGTGCAGGTGATTCGGCACGGCCACCACGGCGAGATCGACGTCTGCCGGATCGAGTTCGCCGGGCGCGGCCAGCACCGGCATCCCCTCCGCCGCGGCCCAGGTGCGCGCCGCCGGGTCCGGGTCGACCGCGGCGGCGACCGTGAACGCCGGATGCGCGTGCAGCCGCGGCAACCAGATCGATCGCGCCGCCCACCCGAGTCCGACCATGGCGACCCGCACCGGCCAAGCCGTCCGGGGGCCGGTGCCCGATGACGGGTTCATGACCCGCTGACCAGCTCGGACAGCACGGAAGCCAGGCGGTGCAGTTGCTCCGGTTCCGCCAGCAGCACCCGGTGGTGCAGCCACACGCAATCGTGTGTCAGCTCCTCCGCGTTCGGGCAACGGCGCGCCAGTTCGTCCACCGTCGCGTCCGGTGCACCGGTCTCCCAGAACGCGTCGGTCCGGTGCACGGCGCGAAATCCGACGAAGGCCGGAATTCCACGGGCCACGAGGGCGTCGACGAGCGCGGCCCGCCGCTGCTCGCTGATACCGGGCACCCGGAACATCGCCATGTAGCGCGGGTTGCGAGTGGTGCGCTGGTCCTCGGCCTGCGGCACCACGCCGGGGATCGCCTCCAGCAGCTCCCGCAGCACCGGCCAGCGCGTTTCGCGGCGCTGGATCTGCTGGTCGAGCCTGCCCAGCTGGGCACGCAGCACGGCGGCGGAGAACTCGTTGAGCCGGAAGTTCGATCCGGAACTGCGGTGGAAGTACCCGCGGTCTTCGCGCGGACGTCCGCAGCTGTGCCGGACGAACCCCTCCTGGGCGAGGTCGGCGTCCGGGAACAGCACCGCGCCGCCCTCGCCTGCCGTCATCAACTTCCCGTTCTGGAAGCTGAACGCCGCCACCGAGTCGAGTTCGCCGACCCGCCTGCCCTGCCACTGCGCGCCCTGCGCGTGCGCGGCGTCCTGAAGCAGCCGAACACCGGCGTCGGCGGCCAGCTTCGCCAACGCGTCCATGTCGGCGAACTGCCCTGCCATGTGCACCGGCATGATCGCCCGGGTCCGAGGTCCGATCGCCGACTCGGTGGCCGCCACGTCGATGCAGTACGTGTGCGGATCGACGTCCACCGGCACCGCGACCGCACCGAGCCGCTGCACCGCCTGGGACGAGGAGATGAACGTGAACGCGGGCACGATGACCTCGTCCCCGCGACGAACACCGAGCACCTCGAGAGCCAGTTCCAGCGCATGGGTGCCGTTGGTCACCGCGAGCGCGTGCCGCGCCCCGTGGTGCTCGGCGAACTCCCGCTCGAAGGAGTCGACCTCGCTGCCTCCCATCCGCCACCACTGGCCTTGTTCCAGCGCGCGGATCAGGCCGACCCGCTCGTCGTCGCCGAATTGCGGCCATTCCGGGAATTGCAGTCGTTCTCCGCCATCCGCAGTCGTGGTCATCCGCCGTCGCTCCTTCCTCGGGCCGGTCGACCGACCGGGAACCCGCCAGGCCGGCGGCACCGGTCCGCCGGACTGGATCGGACGTTAACCACGCGACGGGCCCGCGCTCACCCCCTACGCACCCCCGCATCACCCCGGTCCTCGCGGGTCACCTGATCGCACTGTTGCCCGCGCCGCCGTAGTTGGCACAATCCGTTGCGGGACAACGATTCCCGAAGCCACCACAGTTGAGGACGCGATGCCCGAGCTGCTGCTGCTGAACGGACCGAACCTGGGAATCCTCGGCCGACGGGAACCCGAGATCTACGGAACCGAGACCCTCGCCGACATCGAACGCTCGGTCGCCGCCGAAATCGCCGGTCATGGCTGGACGCTGCGGGCCCACCAGCACGATGCGGAGGGCGACCTCATCCGGACGATCCAGGACAGCTACGACACCGAGGGCGCGATCGTGAATCCCGGCGCGCTGATGATCGCCGGGTGGGGATTGCGGGATGCGCTGGCGAACTACCCCGGTCCGTGGATCGAGGTGCACCTGTCCAACATCTGGGCCCGGGAGAGCTTCCGACACGAATCCGTGCTCGCCCCCGTGGCCACCGGGATGATCGCCGGGCTCGGCCACCGCGGTTACCGGCTCGCGGCCAGGGCGCTGCTCGACCTCGACGACTGATCCGCCGCAGGCGCGGCAGGCCCCCCGGTGCTCAGGCCCGGAACGAAGCCGGTTCCCCGAGCAGCCGGGCTGCTCGGGGAACTTGCGTGGAGAAGCCGCGCGAGCCGGCGCTGCGGTCACCGAAGTCGCGCCGATGCACTCCCATCAGGACAGACGACATCCACCCGAGCGGCGAAGTTCTCGGCCCGTCCTGTCAGCGGCGAAGCCGCTGAGCAGCGACCACCATGCCCACCGGCATCGCCGCGGGTTCTCAGCGTTCTTCTCGCGAGGACGGCTTTTTCCCTCGTGGCGGGGCCACTCGGGAAAAAGATCCCGCAGCGAGAAGAACGCTGAGGTTCCGCCACCCCACCCCTACACAGGTCAGGGACCAGACGCAGGCAACACCCTTCCGCGCCATCATTCCGGGAGCAGGTGGAAGAACCGCTCCTGCCACAGGCTGTGCAGCTCGGTGCGCACCGCCGCGCTGAGCCCACCGACGACGGTGGCCGAGGCGGCGACCGTGGTGCGCCCGTCGACCTGCTCCAACAGGGCGAACAGCTCAGGTGAGACATCCGCCCGCGGCCCTCCGGGGCATTCCAGGTAGATCTGGTGGGTCCGCTGCGGTCGCCCGTTCGGGTCGATCCGCAGGCTGCGGTCCAACCTGGTGATCGGGCGGAAGTGCACGACGAGGCCGTCGACGGCGGGGGGTCCCGCCTGGCGGCGACGGATCAGGAAGTCCTCGACCACGAGGTAGTCGAGAGCGGTGGTGAGGAAAGTGGTCACCGCGTCGTCCACGGTCTGCACGATCGGCTCGGCGTTGTTGTTGAACGAAGTGTTCAGCAGCACGGGTGTTCCGGTGAGCTCGCCGAACGCGGTGACCAAGCGGTGGAACCGCTCGTTGCCGCCCGGATCGACGACCTGCACCCGCGCCGTCCCGTCGACGTGGGTCACCGCGCCGAGCTCCTCGCGCCGTTCCTGGGCCACCCGCACGACGAACGACATGAAGTCGTAGTCGGCCTTCGCGTCCGGAACCTCGAAGTAGGTGTGCAGGGCTTCGGGCGTGACCACGGGGGCGAACGGCCGGAAGCTCTCCCGCTTCTTGACCATCGCGTTGATCCTGGTCTGGTTCTCCCGCGGCCGGGCGTCGGCGATGATGCTGCGGTTCCCGAGCGCCCGCGGCCCGAACTCCGAACCGCCCTGCGCCCATCCGAGCACGGCACCGTCGGCGAGCAACCCGGCGGCCACCTCCACGATGTCGGCGGCGTGCTCCACTTCGACGAGCCCTGACCACGCCGACAGGGATCGCCGCACTTCCGCCTCGCTGCCCAGGTCCGGCCCCAGGTCGGCTCGGCGGAGCCGCGCGGGCGCGGCCCGCGAACCGCCCTGGTACTCCACGACCAGCGCCGCGCCGTCCGACGAGCCCGCGTCGTGCGAGGCCGGGTGCACGAACACCTCGTCGAACAACCCGGATCGCAGGATCACCCCGTTGAGGCTGCAGTTGTGCGCCACCCCGCCACCGAAGCACAGCTTGCGCAATCCGGTGCGTTCCGCCCAGTGCGCCAGGACGTGCAGCACGATGTTCTCCATCATCTGCTGCGCGCCGGCCGCGAAGTCCTTGTGCTCCTGGCCGAATTCCGTTCCCTTGCGCCGAGGGCGGAAGCCGTGCGGCAGGAACGCCGGTCCCACCATGTTCAACCCCAGGTTCCCGGGGCCGAGTTCGTAATTCCCCTTGTCCTGCAAGGAGTACAAGCCTTCGAAGATCTCCCGGTAAGCACCGGGGTCGCCGTAGGGCGCGAGGCCCATCACCTTGTACTCGTCGCCGAAGCCATAACCGAGTTGCTGCGTGGCGTTGAGGTAGAACATGCCCAGGGACTTCGGGATCGAGTACGTGGCGAGGCTCTCCAGCTTCCCCCGATCACCTCGGTAGACCGTTCCCGAATGTTCCTCGCCAGTCCCGTCCAGGATCACGACCAGCGCCTCGTCCAGCCCCGAGCGCACGAAGGTCGACATCCCATGCGCGAGGTGGTGCGGCGTGAAGTGCAGCCTGTCGTCGGGCAGGTCCCAGTCGAACTCGGCGTGCAGCCAGTCCTTGATGAGCTGACGCGTGTAGCGGATCGGCACTCCGCGGTGCTCCGTGTAGAGCTGGTTGAGCACCATGTCCTCGTGCTCCTCGGGGAAGTAGTAGGCCACCGCGTCGACCTCGGCCGGCGTGACACCCGCCCGGGCCAAGCAGGCGCGGATCGCGTTGACCGGGAATTTGGTGGTCTTCTTGATCCGGTTGAAGCGCTCCTCCTCGACCGCCGCGACGAGCTCCCCGTCGTGGACCAGGCAGGCCGCCGCGTCGTGGCTGAAGAACTCCGGCATTCCGGGTACCAGGTCGGTTTCCGCCGGGGAGAAGTTCCCGTTCAGTCCGAGCACCAGCATGTCGTTCACCGAACCAATCCGAATCGAGGGAACCGAACACCGATACGTGGCGCCACAACGCGGGAAGTCCGAACAGGACGAGTCGGCGGAGAGCGACCCGCGCGGTGCGGCGGGCGGCGCGATCAGCCACAGATTAGCCCCGGTGCCTCGGCGTCGAACCGGCGTTCTCTCCAGCGAACGTCCATCAACCGGTAACGCGGCGACGGTCGGGGCGGCTCGGTTCCCTCACGCGTGGGCCGGCCGTCACCGCAGGTGGCCGGCACGCCGCACTTCGCCCGCGGGTGGTACTCCGGCGATCTCGTCGGGTACCCGCTCCACCAGTGAATCCTCTTGCTGCCAACCGAAGAACTCCCGGTAGCAGGACACCTGGTGGTCCAGCATGTGCCGTCCGTGGTGCACCACGAGGCCGCGGGCCGCCGCAGCGCGCAGCAGCGCCGTCTCCGGAGGGCTCATGATGATGTCGGCCACGACCGAACCCGCCGCCAACCGCTCCGGATCCAGCGGCAGCGGATCACCGGGCCGCATGCCCAGCGGCGTAGCGTTGATCACCAGGTCGGCTTCGCGCAGCGCGGACGCGGTGCCTGCGCGGGCCCGTCCCGGCCATGCGGAGCACAGCCGGTCCACCAGCCCTCCGCGCCTCGCACCGTCCACGTCGGACACGACCGTCTCCGCCGCACCGGCGTCGAGCACGGCCGCGGCGATGGCGCTGCCCGCGCCTCCCGCACCGACGATCCCCACCTGCAGTCCGGCCGGTTCATGTCCGGCGGCCCGCAGCCCCCGCACGAACCCGATCCCGTCGAAGTTGTCCGCCAGCCATCCGCCCTCCGGACGGCGGCGCAGTGCGTTCGCCGCCCCCACCAGCCCGGCCATCGGCCCCAGTTCCGCCGCGACACCGCAGATCGCCGCCTTGTGCGGAACCGTCACCAGCAACCCGTCCACGTTCCCGGCCCGAGCCAGCCCCTCGACCACGGCGGCGAGGTCGGGCGCGGACACCCGGATCGGGACCAGGACCGCGTCGAACCCCGCCAGCAGCGGATTGAGCAGGGCCGGGGCTCGCACTTGACCGATCGGATCGCCCAGGACCCCGTACAGCCGGGTGTTGCCCGAAATCGACATGCGACGACCCTCCCGTGGAAATCGACGGCGCCGCCGGAACCAGCATGGTGCTCGGATCCGGCTGCTCCTCCGTCTACCAGCGATCCGGCGGGAGACCCGGCCCGCAGGGCCGCCTTCTGCGCCGCCGGGCGGAATTCAGGGGTGACCAGGGGGGTCGAAGGGGATGTCCGGCGCGTTCAATGACCTGGTGCCACGAGCGACGAGCCGTGTCGACGCCCGGCCCCGCGTGCCGTTCAACGCCGGGAGGACTCCCATGCCACTGCTCGCGATCGACATCGGCGGGACCAAGGTCGCGCTGCGCTCGACCGGAGGACCCGTCCGGTACGACGACGTGGTCCGGTGGCCGACGAGCGCGAGCCTGGACGAGGACCTGTCACTGCTCCGCGCGGCGGTCGCCGGAGCGCTCGACGCCACCGGCACCCCGGCGGGTGCCGGCATCGCGTTTCCCGCAACAGTGGACCCGTCCGGCACCGTCACCAGCTGGCCGAACCGACCGAGCTGGGTCGGGCTGGACTGGACGGGCCTGCTCGCCGAGCTCTTCCCCGGAACGCGGGTGCGCACCGCGGACGACGGGGACCTGGCCGCGCTCGCCGAAGCCCACCACGCGGGATGCGCCGACGCCTTGTACTTCGGCGTGGGCACCGGCGTCGGCGGCGGAGCGGTGCTGGACGGGCGTCTCGTCCCCGGAGCACGACGTGGCTCCTGCGAGATAGGACACCTGGTCATCGCCACCGGAGCAGGCCCGCGGTGCGGTTGCGGGCGCCGCGGATGCCTGCAATCGATCGCGTCCGGACCGGCGATGCTGCGCCGGGCCGGGGAACTGCGCGGCGAACCGGTCGAGTTCGACGATCTTCGGGCCGCCTGGCTGGACGGGCAACCGTGGGCTCGCCGAACCGTGCACGACGGCTGCGCCGCCCTGGCCGCCGCCGCGGTAGGCGTGAGCGAACTGCTGCACCCCGACGTCGTGCTCGTCGGGGGCGGTTTCGCCGCCGGGATGCCGGGATTCACCGAATCCGTGGCGGACCAGGTCGCCGCGCTGGCGCGCCCCGGGCATCCGACGCCACCGGTCGCCGCGGCGACGCTCGGCGCGAGGTCGTCACTGATGGGTGCTCTGCTGCTCGCGGAGCAGGACGGGTGATCCCCTTTCCGGGGCGGTAGCAGACCCGATGTGCGGCCGGTTCCGAGTCGCCGTTCTCGCCGAGAAGACCATCGCCGCCGACACCCGGCCGTCGCGACATCCGCGGCCGAGCGCACCGCCTCAGACCGGCTCGGTCGCGCCGCGGTCGTGCAGTCGCAGGGCGAAGTGCAGGTCGTAGCGGACCGACGGGCCGTGCAGCAGGGACCGTTCGAGCAACCGCTCGATGCGCACGATCCGCTTGCGCACCGCCGGAACCGACAGGCCCAGGGTGCGCGCCGCCTGCTCCAGCCGGGCCCCGCCGCCCAGCCACGCGCGGAGCGTGTCGAGCAGGTGCTCCTCGGCGTGGTGCAGCGGTTCGAGCTGCCGCGCCGTCCAGGCCCGGACCGCGTCGGTCTCCAGCAGGTCCGGGAGGTCCGCCTCGTCGGGTTCGGCGGGCGGTTCGGCGGACCGGGCGGCCAAGCGCAGCGCCAAGTGCAGCCGAGCCTGGGTGGGCAGGTCCCGCACGTCGCAGTCGAGGATGCGGTCGAGCTGCGCCAACCTCGACGTCAGCGTGTTGCGGTGGATCTTGAGCTGGCGGGTGGCGCTGGTGCCGAGGGTCAGCCACGACCCCAGCGTCAGCTCCAAGGTCGCCGCGTCCGGGTCCTGGGTGCGGGCGGGAACGAACGCGCGCAGCGGCGCCAGGACCCGCGTGGCCCAGCCCTCCCCCTCCGGTCCGACGATCGCGGCGAGGCTCTCCTGGAAGGCGAACAGCTCGAAGGAACCGGCCCCGCCGCGAGCCGCGGCCAGCGCGTGGAAGCCCTGCTCGTAAGCGACCCCGACTTCGCGCAGCGACACGACCCGGCTCACGCCCACCCGGATCCGCTCCTGCCCGGCGACGACCCCGCGCACCAGGTCCGCCACGGCGTCGGCGGGGCGGTGGCGTTCGTGCTCGCCCGCGGGAACCAGCGCGATCAGGTGCTTGACGTACACCGGGCAGTGCACGATCCACGCCCGGCCGCCGGTGAGGCGCGCGATCCGCGCCGCGAGCGAATCCCGATCGGCCTTGTCCGCTTCGATCACGTAGAGCGTGAGGAACGCGGGCAGCCGCGGGGTGAGGGTGCTCGCGACCCGCTGGGCGCTGTCGGTGTGCCCCATCAGCAGCAGGTGGATCACGACCTCGCGGATCGCGGTGGCGGCCTGGCCGACGCGCTGCGCGGCCCGCAGCGCCTCGTCGGAATGCCAGCGCATCGACAGCAGCCGGGCCGCGTCCGCGATGAGCCGGTCGACGCCCTGGTAGGCCGCCGCCCGCGCCGAGATCAGCAGGATCGGCGCGTCCGCGCCGAGGGCCTGCGCGGAGATCAGCCGGTCGTCGTGGTGCACCGCCGCGGAATGCGCCTGGCCCGTCCGGATCCGGTCCAGGTCGGGCGCGATCGCGGCCACGGCGGCCGGATTCACGGGCGGGCCTTCCGCGACCGGTTCGCCCGCGGCGTCGACCAGCGCCGCCTCACCGCGCACGGCGTCGGCTACCCGGCGCAGCAGCAGTCTCGTGCCGTCGGGGCTCAACGCGTCGTGGTGCAAACGGCGGAGCCGTTCGGCGTCACCGTCCGGTTCAGTGGGTGGGGTCCGCTGCTGCACGGCAGTCGACCTTATCGGCCGTGCACGAGACGTGGCGCGATCGGCCCTGGACAGCGCAATGCCACGCTGGCATATTCCAATCGGCGCGATCTCTCATTCACGCAGCAATTTATTACCGGATTCCCGGTCGGCTGGGCAAGATGAAACTTCCCGCGAAGTGGATCAAGCTCTAATCTTGGTCCTTCGCAGGGGGCATCGAGTTCGGGCGACCTGGGGGCGCCCGAACTCGGTCAACGACAGCCTCGCTCCGATCGCGAGCGGGCCGGTACTTCACGCGGCAGGCGGGACCCTCCCCGGACTCGCCTGCCGCGTGGAGATCAATGCACCGAGATCAGGCCGAGCGCGAACCCGGCCGCGATCACGACCAGCGACACCAGCAACGCCCACTTGATGGCGAACCGGTGCTGGTCACCCAGATCCACCTTCGCCAGCCCGATCAGCACGTACATCGCGGGCACCAGCGGGCTGAGCATGTGGATCGGCTGGCCCAGCAACGAGGCCCGCGCGACCTCCATCGCCGAAATCCCGTGCTGCGCCGCCGTTTCCGCGAGGATCGGCACCACGCCGAAGTAGAACGCGTCGTTGCTCATGAAGAACGTGAACGGGATGCTCAGCACCGCGATCACGATGCTGAAGTACGGGAACAGCGCGTCCGGCATGCCGTGCAGCAGGTACTGCGCCATCTGCTCGATCATCCCGGTGCCCGAGAGCACCCCGGTGAACACCGCGGCGGCGAACACCATCGACACCACCGCGACCACGCTGTCCGCGTGCGAGGCGATGCGCGCCGCCTGCTCCTTGATGCTCGGGTAGTTCACGATCAGCGCGATCCCGGTGCCGATCATGAACAGCACCGCGATGGGCAGCACACCGACGATCAGCGCGACCAGCAGCGCCGCGGTCAGCGCCGCGTTGAACCAGATCAGCTTCGGCCGCAGGCTCTCGCGGTCCGGGGCCAGCACGTCGAAGTCCCCGCCGATGCCCGGCGCGTCGGCGGCATCGGACTCCGATCCGCCCAGGCCGCCGCCGCCCGCGCCCACACCGGCCGGCACCGGTTCGGCGCTGCGCGCCCGCAGCTTCGCCCGCTCCCGCAGACCGAGCACGTAGGCGATCACGAACACCGCCACCAGTCCGGCACCCAGCGCCGGGATCATCGGCACGAACATCTCCTGCGGATCCAGGCGCAGCACGCTCGCCGCCCGCGCCGCCGGACCGCCCCACGGGACGATGTTGAGGATGGCGTTGGTCATGCAGGCCAAGCCGGTCATCAGCACCGGGCTGACCTCCAGCTTGCGGTAGATCGGCAGCAGCGCCGACACCGTGATCATGAACGTCGTGGTGCCGTCGCCGTCGAGCGAGACCACGGCGACCAGCGCCACCGTTCCCATGATCAGCTTCAGCGGGTCGTTGCCGGTGAGCCGGACGACCACCCGCGCCACCGGGTCGAACAACCCCGCGTCGATCATGATTCCGAAGTAGAGGATGGCGAACATCAGCATCGCCGCGGTCGGCGCCAGCGAGGTGATGCCCTCGGTGACCATGTCGCCCAGATCAGGGGCGAAACCGGCTATCACCGCGAAGATCGCCGGAATGACGATCAGCGCGACCATCGGGGCCAGCCGCTTGCTCATCACCAGATAGAGAAAGACCGCCACCATTGCCAACCCGAGCAACGCGATCAACGCACTACCCCCCTTCGAACCACGACGTGGCCCACGTAACACCGTTGTTTCATTTCGCGGAACCGTAGGTGCTGCACGCCCGGGGCGGGAGGGTTGCGGATGTTGTACGCCTATTCCGCGTTCGGCGCGTTCTGCTCGTTCTGCTCACCGCCCGCAGCCGCGCGTCCCGGCCGCGCCGAAACGGCTGGGTAGGGTCGCGGCATGTCCCGCCGCCCCATGCGGTTCGCCCGGCAGGTGCTCGCGTTGCAGATCGGGCTGATCGTCCTGGTCACCGGCATCGGTTTCGCGATCGCCGCCGCCCTGCTCGACCGCGGTCTCGTCGAGCAGTACGGGCAGCGCGCGCTCGGCGTGGCGCGCTCGGTCGCCGCCGACGACGAACTCGCCCGCGGCGTCACCGACCCCGCGCTGCACCCGCTGGTCGCGGCGAAGGCCGAACGCGTCCGAGCCGCCACCGGTGCGCTGTTCATCGTCGTCACCGACAGCCGCGGAGTCCGGCTCTCACACCCCGTTCCGGAGAAGATCGGCGACCCCGTCAGCACCGACCCCTCGGCGGCGCTCACCGGGCGCGAAGCGGTCAACGTGCAGCGCGGCACGCTCGGGTGGTCCGCGCGCGGGAAGGTGCCGCTGCGCACCGCCGACGGCACCGTCGTCGGGCAGGTCAGCGTCGGCTTCGACGCCCACGAGATCGACACCGCCTTCCTGCGCCTGCTGGGCACCTCCGCCGGGCTGGCCGCGGGCGCGCTGCTGCTCGGCGTCGCCGGTGCCGCGCTGCTCACCAGACTGCTCAAGCGGCGCACGCTCGGCCTCGAACCGCACGAACTCGCCGAGCTGGTGCGGCAGCGCGAAGCGGTGCTCTACGGGATCGGCGAAGGAGTGCTCGCCCTCGACGCCGACGAACGGGTCACGGTGTGCAACGCGGAGACCGAACGGCTGCTGGGCCGCCCCGTCGAACCGGGCACCTCGGTCCGCGACCTGGACCTGCCGCCCCGTCTGCGCTCCGCGCTGCTGGCGCGGCGGCCGGTCGACAACCTGATCACGGTGACCGCGGACCGCGTGCTCGTCGTGCACCACCGCCCGGTGCTCCGCGAGGGCGTCGACCTCGGCGCGGTGGTGACCTTGCGCGACCGCACCGACCTGGACAAGCTCACCCGCGAACTGGACGCGGTGCGCGGCACCGCCGACGTGCTGCGGGCGCAGCGCCACGAGTTCACCAACCGGCTGCACGCGCTGTCCGGCCTGTTGCAGACCGGGCACCGCCAGGAAGCCGAGGACTACCTGCAAGCGCTGTTCAGCGGCTCGATCGCCGGGCTGGGGCCGGCGGCCGACGCGGTGCGGGATTCCTACCTGGTGTCCTTCCTCGGAGCGAAGAAGGCCGCCGCCGGGGAGAAGGACGTGACCCTGGAACTCGGCGAGACCAGCTGGGTCGCCACCGGCGTGGTCGCGCCGGTCGAAGTGACCACGGTGCTCGGCAACCTCGTCGACAACGCCTGCGACGCCGCCCGCTCCGGGCGCACCCGGCCGGCCGTGGTGGAGGTCGATCTGCTCTCCGACGGCACCGCCCTGCACCTGTCGGTGCTCGACAGCGGCGACGGCGTGCCCGCCGCGATTCGTGACGAGGTGTTCACCGAAGGAACGTCCACGAAAGGCGGCGAGGGCCACGGCATCGGCCTCGCGCTGGCCCGGCAGGCTGCGCACAGCCTCGGCGGCGAGGTCCGGCTCGCCGACCCCGGCGGCGCGGGCCGGGGCGCGCTGTTCGTGGCCCGGCTGCCCGGCGCGCTGGCCGCGACCGGCGAAACCACCGAACAGGAGACGAAGCGATGATCCGGGTACTCGTCGTCGAGGACGACTTCCGCGTGGCGCAGGTGCACGCCGAGTTCACCGACCGGGTGCGCGGCTTCCGCACCGTCGGCATCGCGCACTCCGCGGCCGAAGCCCGCGACCTCCTGGCCGAGCACCGGCCGGAACTGGTCCTGCTGGACAACTACCTGCCGGACGGGCCGGGCATCGCGCTGCTCGCCGAACTGGACGTCGACGCCATCATGCTCACCGCCGCGTCCGACCCCGCGTCGGTGCGCGCCGCGCTCGCCGCCGGAGCGCTCAACTACCTGGTGAAACCGTTCACCGCCCACCAGCTGAAGGACCGGCTCACCGCCTACGCGCACTACCGGTCCCGGCTGCCCGCCACCGACGGCGCCGTCGACCAGGAGGAGATCGACCGGGCCATGCGGTCGCTGCGGGAAGGCGATCGGCCCGGTTCGCCCAAGGGCCAGTCCAGCATCACCACGAAGCTGATCACCGACGCGCTGCGCAGCGCCACCGCACCGAGATCCGCCTCCGAGGTCGCCGACGAGCTCGGCATCGCCCGCGCCACCGCGCAGCGCTACCTCGCCGGACTCGCCCAGGACGGCAAGGTGACCATGACGCTGCGATACGGAGCCAGCGGGAGACCTGAGCACCAGTACGAACTCGACGGCTGACTCACCTCACGGCCGGGGCGCCCGAAGTGCGCGGGGATCGACTCGCTCAAGCCGGTGGCCGCTTCAGCGGTGTCGCCGCCGGCAGGACGACGATCGACAACGCCGCCCTCCTGGAACGCGACAAGATCGAAGGTGGCTGAGGTGCGCCCGTGCACGGCGACCGGCGGTCAGCTGCGGTGGTGCACCCCTGCGCCGGCGAGGTGGTAATCGCGCATCACGTGCAGCATCGCGTGCAACGAGAGGTCGCCGGGGTGGCGCAGGCGGGCCTTCTCGGACGCGCACAGCGCGGTCGCCGGATTCATGCCCAGCGCGCGCATCCAGCCGACGAAATCCGGGTGCGGCATCGTGCCCTCGGCGGCGTTCGGGCTCAGCTCCAGCACGGCCTCCAGCACCGGCAGCAGCATCCGGTTGAACGCCGCCTCGCCCTGCTCGAACAGGAGGTCTTCGCAGGCCTGGTGGAAGCGGTCGCGACTGATCTCCGCTCCGGCCCCGGCCACGAGCGCGATCTGCTCGAACAACCAGCACAGCGAATTGCGCAATCGGCTGGTGTCCATCGTGGACCCCGATCGGAATTCGCGGACCACGCGATCCGCCTCCGCCGCCCAGTCGCACCGTTGCAGCACGGCGTTTCCCGTCAGGCTCCGCACCGCGGCTCGCGGCTCGCATCTGCGACTCATCACGACATGCACCATGACCCCCACCATTTCTCCCCCTGCATTCGGAACGAGGCTGCGACGCTCGACTCATTCGGTCGCCGATGTACCCCCCGGCAGCGCTTCCAGGAATGTGCGGAAGGAATCAGGATCGACACCGAACGGTCCTTGCAATGGGTGCATCAGTTGCACCGAGAGGTAAATGGTGAATCCGAGGGTCAACGTCAGCAGCGCCATGGTCACCACGTTGGCCGGACGAGCGCTCAACCCGACCAGCAACGGAAACACGATCATGAGCACCGCGCCGAGGATGCTGCCCACGAGCAGCACCACGTTGAAGCTCTGGTCGTCGGTTGCCACGTCGACCCGTTCCCGGTGCCCCTCGTCGATCTGGCGCACGTCGGCGAGCACCTGCTCCCGCGCCGACTTCTGCACCTCGGTGTCGGCGGGCAGCGCGATCGCCTCCGCCCGCAACCCGACGAGCAGGCGGTCCGCCTCCGCGTCGCCGCGCCCCTGGCCCAGCGCCGCCCACTCGTGCTCGGCGACCCGGTGCGCGTACTGCTCGGCCAGCGAGCGGATCGACGCGGCCTGCTCCGCCGGAACCGCGCTGACCTGCCAATACGCATCGTTGAGCGCATTGACCTCTTGCTGCGCCGCCTTGTCGACGTCGTCGCCGTTCTGCCACGCGAACACGATGTAGAACGCCAGCAGCACGGTGAACAGCGCGTTGAGCACGCCGCCCACGAAGGACTGCGAGTCGGAGTCGGAGCCGCCGGCGGCGACCGCTTCACGCCGGGCGCCCAGCAAGGTGACCGCGGCGACGGCCGCGGTGAGCAACACCAGCACCAGAAGAATGAGGAAGATCACGAGAAGTCCGTTCCTGACGGCACGACCGGGCGAGGTCGATTTGTGCTGTGCGATGGCCGGGACCGGGCCGCGCGAAATGGCGCGCCCGAAGGGGAACGAATCCGGAGTTCGGCTGCTATCTCCGGTCCGCCGCGAAGAACCCTACCCGCCACGCTGCGTTAAAAGGAGGAACTTTCCAAGCGTCAGGCGCAAAATTCACCGAATAGGGTGATCTTGAACGATTCCCGAAACGGATAACTCATCTCGACCATTCCGCGCAGTTCGACAAAATTCCCACATCTCCGCTGGTCAGCAGGCCAATTAGGCCAATGTGGACTTTCCACGAAGAGCACTCGGGGTTCGAATTCGCAGTGCTACGGTTTTCCCGGCCGCCGATAAGGACCTGCCGTCTCCGGTCATTCCGCTGCTTTCCACGTGCCCGAGGGGGTGAGATGTTGCGGAAGCAATCCATTCTGAACCGATGCGCCCCGCGCCGAGCGGCCGCACGGCGTTCCGCCGTGCTGTCGTGCTGCGGGCTGGCCCTGCTGATCCCGCTGCTGACGTCCGCGTACGTCCCGCCGCACCCGGGCGCTCCGGCGCCCGGAGAGCACGTCGGAGAGCACGAGAGCGGGTGGCCGATCGAGCACCCCTCGCTGTCGCTGCGCACCGAGGTCGCGCCCGCCGTCGCGCGGCCCGGTGACCCGATCACGCAGACCGCCGTCGTCGGCAACACCGGCGACACCACGCTCGCCGGTGTCGTCGTGACCCTGGATTCCGGCCCCTGCCACGAAGTTCTCGGCCACCTCCGGCCCGGAGCGACGGAAACCGCCTCGTGCTCCGGTACGGCGCCCGCGCACGGCCGGGTGTCGGCGCGCGCGGTAGGCATGAGCCACGGCGGCCTGCCCGTCGTCGAGCGCGCCACCGCGGAGATCGCCGAATCACCGCCCGAGCCCGAACCGCCCGCACCGAAACGGCCCTCGGTCGCGCTGGAGATCCTGCCCGCGCGTGCCGGATCGGTGCCGGTGCGGGTGCGCAACACCTCGACCGTCCCGCTGCTGGGAGTCGAGGTCACCGGCGAGCCGCCCGCGTGCCGGCGCACGCTCGGCACGCTGGAACCGGGTCGCTCGGTCACCTACACCTGCCGGGCGGCTCCCGGCGAGACGGTGCGCCTCGCGGTCTCCGCCCGGTCGCTGGCGGGCGAGGTCACCGCCGCCGACGCACTGGTCGTGCCCCCGCTGCCCCCTGCGCCGCCTGCCGCCGAACCGTCCCCGCCCGCCGAACGGCCGCCACCGGCGGCGCGTCCGGTCCCGCCGCCGCTCGACGAGACCCGGGTGGAGCTCGCGGATTCCGGCGGGCCGCGCGAATCCCCCGCCCAGACCGCCGGATTCATCGCGGTCCTCGGCGTGCTCGTGATGATGGTCAGCGTCGGCGCGCTGTCGTCGGCGACCCGAGCGGGCCGGTGACCTACGGCCCGGGACGCGGCGACGCGCTCGTCCCGGGTGCAACCCCGCCACTCCCCGATCGGGTGCCACCGGCGGGAATTCCCCCACACAGAACAGGAATCGCACCATGCGCTCGACCGCACGTCTACTGGTGGCCGCGACGGCCGCGATCCTGGCCGCCGGCTTCCCCGCGGCCACGGCGGCCGCCGCCTCCAGCGGCCAAGTCCTGATCTTCAGCACCGAGCTCGAACCGGTGACGACCTACGACACGCCGAACGGGTGCTACCGGGCCCCCCTCACCGCGCACGTGCTGATCAACGAGACGGACTCGCCCGTTCGCATCTACGGCGATCCGTTCTGCATGACGGCGTCCCTCGTCGTCGCCCCCGGCCACGGAGCGCACGTGCCCCCGGGCACCGGCAGCTTCCAGGCCTGACCCGACCGTCCCCGCAGGACCGGAACCAGCATCGGACGAGGAGTCGGATGATGTCTGTTGATCTCGTGGTGGCCGGACTCGGCTACGTCGGCCTGCCGCTGGCGTCCGCCGCCTGCTCCGCAGGCGTGACCACGGTCGGGCTGGACGTGTCCGACGAGGTCGTGGCCGGGTTGAACGCGGGCCGGTCCCACGTCGGGGACGTGCCGGAGGCGGCCGTGGCCGAGATGGTCGCCGCCGGGTTCACCGCGACCACCGACCCGGCGGTGCTGGCCACCGCGGACACCGTGGTGCTGTGCGTGCCCACCGGTCTGTCCGCCTCCGGCGATCCGGACCTGAGCGCCGTGCGGGCCGCGGCCGGGACCGTCGCCGCCCGGCTGCGCGCCGGAACCCTGGTGGTCCTGGAGTCCACCAGTCATCCCGGCACCACCGAGGAGGTCGTGCGGCCGATCCTCGAACGGGGCAGCGGACTGCGCGTCGGCGAGGACTTCCACCTGGTGTACTCGCCGGAGCGGATCGATCCGGGCAACGAGCGGTTCTCGATGCACAACACCCCGAAAATCATCAGCGGTTGCACCCCGCTGTGCGCCAAGTACGGCGTCGCCTTCTACGGCCGGTTCGTCGAATCCCTCGTGGTCTCCCGCGGGACCAGGGAGGCCGAGATGGCGAAGCTCCTGGAGAACAGCTACCGGTACGTGAACATCGCGCTGGTGAACGAGGTCGCGCTGTTCTGCGACCGGATGGGCATCGACGTGTGGGACGTGCTGCACTGCGCGGGCACCAAGCCCTTCGGGTTCGCGCCGTTCCAGCCGGGCCCCGGCGTCGGCGGCCACTGCATTCCGATCGACCCGCGCTACCTGGAGAGCAAGGCGCGCAGCGCCGGGTTCACCTTCGACACGTTGTCGGCCGCTCGCGCCGTGAACGAACGCATGCCTTCGCACGTGGTGCTTCGGGCGGCCGCGCTGCTCGCCGAGCGGGGCGCGGCGCTCGCGGGTTCGCGGGTCCTGCTGCTGGGCGTGGCCTACAAGCCCGACGTCGCCGACACCCGCGAGTCGCCCGCGTACCCGATCGCCCGCGAACTGCTCGCCCGCGGCGCCCGCGTTTCGTTCCACGACCCGGAGGTCGCCGAGTTCGAAGTGGACGGTCGCCCGATCCGCAAGGAGCACCCGCTCCCGGAGGCGTTGGCCGACGCGGATCTCGTCGTCCTGCTGCAGGACCACTCCTGCTACGACCTCGTCGAGATCTCCAGCACTGGTCGCGCGCTGCTGGACACCCGAGGGAAGTCCGCCGGTGGCTCGGTGACGCTGCTCTGACCCACCCCCGCCCCGGCGCGTCGGTGCACCCCGGCGCACCGGAACCGATCTTGCGCGAGGACTTCGGTCTCGCGCGGGCCGTCCGCTGCCGTCCGGTCGCGGGCGGAGCACCATTTCACCAACGAATCATCAAGGAGGATGGCCATGACCGCGGCTATCGCTAACGACCGCCTGCGCAAGCGCTTCGCCAAGTGGGACTTGGACGGCAGTGGCCGTCTGGAGCGCTCGGACTTCGAGAAGGAAGCCGTGCAGATCGCCCAGGCCTTCGGCACGCAGGTCGACAGCGCCGAGGCCCAGTCGGTCCAGGACGCGCTCACCGGCATGTTCGAGTACCTGGCCGTCGAGGCCGGGACCACGGCCGGCGGTTCGCTGTCGGAGGACGACTTCCTGCGCGTCACCCAGAAGCTGATCTTCGAGGACGGCGAGGAGCAGTTCAACCGCGTGCTCGGCCCGCTGGTGCGCAGCATCGTCGGCCTGTGCGACAAGAACAACGACGGCAAGATCGACGCGACGGAGTTCGCCTCCTGGCTCAACGCCGTCGGCGTCGACCGCTCGCAGGCCGCGGAGGCGTTCGTCAACGTGGACACCGACGCCAACGGTGAGCTCACCGTGGACGAGCTGCTCGCCGCCGTGCGCAACTTCCACTTCGGTCGGCTGGACGTCGAACTGCTGGGCTGATCCGCCCCCGGCGAACGAACGGCCGGTGACCTTCCCCCAGAAGGTCACCGGCCGTTCGGCTGCGGCGGCGTCAGACGCGGACGGACGCCTGGTCGAAGGCGAGGGCCGTTTCCGGTTCCAGGCCGATCTCCTCGCCGGTGCACGGGATCGAGGTCCGCACGAGGATGTTGTAGTGGTTCGGGTAGTGGCAGGCGTCGAAGCCGAGCACGGTGCCCACCAGCCGGTCTCCGATCCGGAGCTCGTCGCCGCGGTCGAGCACCCCGGCGCTGCCGAACTCGGCGAAGCCGAGGAACCCGACCCGGTCGATGCGGGACCCGGTGGCGGTGTCGCCGTGGTCGGTGGTGACCAGCTCGTGCACCTCGCCCGCCCTGATGCAGCGGCTCAGGTGCGGTTCGAGGGACATGCCCCGGTCATCCCGGCGGTGCCGGAGCACCTTCACGACGGTGGCCCGCAGGCCCCGCTTGCGCCCGTCTTCGTGCGGGTTCATGACAGGCCCTCCCATTCCGGTGCGGTGTCGAGGAATTCGGTGCGGTAGACCGCGTCGACCAGTTCCAGCGCGGCGAGCCCGCCGTCGGGCCGCCGGGCCGCGCCCGCGCCGCCCGCGTCGAGCACCGTCGCGAAGTCCTCCAAGATTCCGACGTACTCGTGCCACAGCGAGGCCTTGAACCCGCGGTGCCCGTGCAGCACGTCCGCGCGGTGCACGGTGCCGTCGGCGCAGCGGACCTCGACGTCCTTGGTCTCGCCCGGGTGGGACCAGTCGAGTTCGACGACGGCGGGCACGCCGGTGGCGGACCGCAGTCCGAGCACGGCCTGCCGGTCGATCCCGTGCTCGTCCCTGACCACGGACACCCCGGTCGGTTCGACGTCGCCGAGGAACAACCGCACCAGGTCGAAGGCGTTCGGTCCGTTGTCGGCGACGCAGCCACCGCCGCAGCGGTCCGGGTCGAGGTACCAGGTGTCGCCGCCGATGTGCTCCTCGATGCGCTCCAGGTAGCGCACCACCAGCGATTCGACCGGACCGCGCTCGCGCAGTTCGTCGACCAACCGCAGCACGTTGTCGTTGTAGCGGCGGTGGAACGCGGTGAACAGCGGGGTTCGCTCGGTGGCGAGTTCGGTGAGCGCGCGGGCCTCGTCCAGGTCGATGCCGAGGGGTTTCTCCACGCACACCGGCACTCCCGCCAGCAGCGCGTCGCGGCAGATCCGGGCGTGCACGTCGTTGGGCACCACGACGATCACGGCGTCCAGCGCGACGGTGGCGAGCAGGTCGCGGTGGTCGAGGAAACCGGGTACGTGCCCGCGGTGCACGGCCAGCGCCGAGCGGCGCACGTCGCACACGGCGACGAGTTCCCAACCGGGGAGCTCGTCGATCGCGGCCAGGTAGTACTTCGAGATCGTGCCGAGGCCGATCACGGCGACGCGGCGCGCGGTCTCCGGGTTCGTCATCGCGCACCTCCGCCGGTGTCGGGCAGGCCGAGCTCGACCAGTTCCCGGTGCAGGCGCGGCCGCAGCGGCACCCCGTCCCGGCGACGGCGGGCGGCCAGTTCCGCCTCGTGCCAGCCGGGGTAGCGGACCGCGTCGCCGGAGGCGGCGGGCGGGCAGTCCAGCAGCGTGCCGAACAGGCTGCGCGCGTCGGCGGCGAACTCCCCTTCCGGGCGCAGCAGGTCCGGGGCTATCGCCAGCACGAAGTAGCCGATGTCGTCGTCGCGGCCGTGCGGTCCGCCGTCGCCGTGCAGCGCCTCCGGGGCAGGGCCGAGCCCGGCTCCCGGCAGCAGCGCGGACAGCAGTTCTACGACGAGGCCGAGCCCGAACCCCTTGTGGGAGCCGGTGTCCGGGTCGCCGCCGAGCCAGCGCAGGTGCGCGGTGCCCCGGTCGAACTCCGCCGGGTCGGTGACCGCGGCGCCGGTGTCGTCGGTCAGCCAGCCCGCCGGCACGCGCTCACCGCTGCTCGCCGCGACGCGCACCTTCCCGGTGGGTACGACGGTGGTGCTCATGTCGAGGACGAACGGGTGGTCGTCGAGGGCGGGAGCGGCGACGCTGAGCGGGTTGGTGCCCAGCATCGTCAGCGCACCCAGCGGCGGGCGGGCGATGCGCTGGCCGCCGCAGTTGCTCGCGACGATCCCGATCATGCCGCGGTCGGCGACGCGGGCGGCGTGGAACCCGGCGCAGCCGAAGTGCGTGCCGCCCCGTACCGACACCATTCCGATGCCGTGCTCGGCGGCGCGTTCCGCGGCGGAGTCCGCGGCTTCGGCCGCGGCCCACAACCCGAGCGCACGGCGGGCGTCCACGACGGCGCACGCGCCCAGGTCGGTCAGCGCGCGGGGCTGGGCGGCGGGATCGATCCGCCCGGACTTCAGCAACGGCAGGTACAACCGGGCGAGGTTGAACAGGCCGTGCGAGTCGAATCCGCACAGATCGCCGTAGCACAGCGCGTCGGCCGCGAGGTGCGCTCGGCGATCAGGTATCCCGTGCTCGGCGAACACGCGCGCGGTGAACGCGTGCAGGTCCGCGTGGGACACCGTCGTTCGATCCCCGGAGTGTGCGATCTCCGGCAGCAGTGTCATCAGGTGGTCTCCTCCCCGGCACCCCGGTGGTGCCGCTCGGTGAACTCGGTGAGCAACGACGCCACCGCGCGGGCGAAGGCCCGCAGTTCGGCGACGTCGGCGTATTCGCCTTCGGCGTGGGCGTGGTTGGTCTCCAGCGAACCCGGCCCCAGCACGGCCGTGGCGGTGTCCGGGACGCCGTGCATCCAGATGGCGTCGCAGGTGAACGCGGGCAGCTCGTCCGGCCAGCGGGCGAGGCCGGCGGCGGCGAACAGCTCCCGCGCCCAGGCGGGCGAGTCGTCCAGGCAGGGCAGGCCGCGCTTGAGCCAGTCGACGTGCACGATCTCGGCGGCGTCGGCGGCGGTGCGGGCGAATTCCCTGGTGCGACCGAAGATCTCGGTGAACTCGCGCACCCCGGAGCGCACCGCCGCCCGCAGCGCCCGCTCGGCCTCGGCTCCTTCCGCCGCGGTGGCGTAGGACAGGTTCAGCAGCAGGTTCCCGCTGCCGTAGACCCGGTTGTGCTGCTCGCCCGTGCGCACCCCGGCGACGCAACACCGGCCCGGCCGCTCCCGCGGGTCGAGGTGGCGCGCCAGGTGCTGCGCGAGGAAGCCCAGCAGCACCGTCGCGTTGTGCCCGGCCGAGGGTTCGTCGTCGATGGCACCGCGGCCGTCGACCCGGACCCGCGCGGTCATCGAGGCGGTCGCCCGCGGCAAGTACCGCAGGCCGGTGGGTTCGCAGAACACGTTGAGGCGCCCGAAGAATCCGGCTTCGACCAGCGGCCGGGTGCCGTAGGTGCCCATCGCGCCGCCCTCCTCGCCGGAGACGATCTGCACCAGCACCCCGACGTCGCGCCCGAGCGCCGGATTCGCGGCGGCTGCCGTGCGGATGCCCGCCAGCAGCGCCACCGCGGGTCCCTTCGCGTCGATCGACCCGCGCCCGGTGATCCGTTCCGCAGAGCACGTGACGGGTTCGATCCCGGCCACCGTGTCCAGGTGGGCGTTGAACATGACCGTGCGCTCCGGCGGCAGCTCCGGGCCGAGCCGCAGCACCAGGCTCGGCTGCTCGGCCAGGAAGTCCGCGCTACCCGCCGCGGCCCGGACGGTGCGGGGCACGTCGTCGCGGTCCAGGACCGCCGGGTCGGGCGCGGCGTGGTGCGCGGTGCGGAACCCGATCGCCGCCGCCGCTCGGGCGTAGGCGCGCTGCGCCTGCCACATCCGAGCGGGCGGCTCCACCGATTCCAGCGGGTTCACCGTCGGCAGCAGCAACAGGTCCCGCAGCAGCTCCCGATCCGCCGCGCCGAACGGGTCGGCGGACATCAGGACCGGCCGCGTGCCGATGCCCCCGCCGCGTACGGCGCGAGCAGCTCCCCCAGCATCCGCTCCAGCGCCCGTCCGGCGTCGACGAACCGGTCGGCGGCGGAAGCATCGGCCTGCTCGCCGTCGTGCGGGCGGGCCACCAGGTGCGGCTCCAGCGAGAAGCTGCCCGCGTACCCGGAGTTCAGCAGCAACCGCAGGCAGTCGGCGACCCGCGCCTCGCCGTCCCCCGGCCGCACGTAAGTGGCCGCGCCGGGGCCACCGGTCGCGTCCTTCACGTGCACGTGCGCGACGTGCCCGGCGAGCGGGCGCAGCAGTTCGAGCGCGTCGTAGCCGTGGTCGACGCCGTTGCCGGTGTCGAACAGCAGCCGCAGCGACGGGGCCTCCGCCAGCAGCCGCAGCGCGCGGTCGGGGTCGGCGGCGGCCCAGCCCGCGCAGTTCTCGTGCAGCAGCGTGATGCCGTGCTCGGTGGCGCGTTCCGCGAGCCGGGCGACGCGTTCCCGCGCGCGGGCGCCCCATTCGGCTTCGGCGAGCCCGTCGTTCGGGTAGGACATGATCCGCACGTAGCGGGTGCCGAACGCACCGCACTGCCCGGCGAGCACGTCGAGTTCGCGCAGGTCCGCGTCGAACGGGGCGGTGATCGGACGCGCCCAGTTGCCGATCCGGGAAGCCAGGCACACCACGTCGAGGCCGGCGGCGCTCACCTGGCGCACCGTGCGCCGCAGGTCGTGCGCGGACAGGTCGGCGAGCGCGACGCCGTCCACCGCTCGCAGTTCGATACCGGGCCAGCCGAGCCTGCGCATCGCGGCGAGCTGCCCGGTGAGGTCCACGGCGGCCTCGTCGCCGATTCCGGCGAGCGCGGGCCGCAGGTCACCCTGCATGATCTGGAGTCCTCCTCCGCTGTCGAACGGGGCCGGTGAGGTTCCGGCAGTGCTGTTTCGCCGCCCACAGCAGGCGGATCACGTCGCACTGCAGCGCGAAGCGATCGTCGGCGGCGGGGTCGGCGACCGGTCCGGTGGAGTGGAACCGGCGGTAGGCGCGCAGCGTGAACTCGGTGAGCGCGTCGTCGGGGAACACCGACCACTGCTCGTCCGGTCCGTGCACGCTCAGCTGCGCGTGGTGGTCCTGGTCGCTGAGCGGGTAGTGCCCGATCGCCGTTCCGCGCTCGAATTCGAGCGCGACGCGGCGTTCCCGCACCGGGGCGGTCAGGTCGGAGACGATGTCGGTGCGCACGCCCCGGTGGTGGTCCAGGGTGAGCCGCGCGCCGCCCATGCCGGGCAGCACGCGGTCCTCGAAGCGCATGTCGGTGCACGCCGCGTCGAGCAGGTCGGCGGGGCCCGCGAGCCGCAGGGCCACGCCGAGCGCGTGCGGGATCTCCACGTCGAACGCGGTCGGGTGCCCCTGGGTCGAGATGGAGTGCGTGAAGCGCGGTTTGTGCTGGTGGAACGAGAGGGAGCGCAGTTCCCCCAGCGCCCGCCCGTCGACGAGCTCGGCGATCCTGCGGGTGAGCTCGGCGTCCAGCCAGTGCGCGACCACCGCGAGCCGCATGCCGTGCTCGGTGCGGATCCGGTTGATCTCGGCCAGTCCGGCGAGGTCCGCTGCGAGCGGTTTCTCCACGATGACCTGGCGGAAGCCGAGTTCGGCGAGTTCCGCGAGCAGCGCGGGCCGGTCCAGCGGCGGGGTGCACAGGTGGACCACGGTGCGCGCCGGCGGCACGAGTCCGGCGGCGGCGCGCACCGACTCCGCCACGGTCACCCCGGTCAGGGCGCGCCGGGCGCGGGGCTCCGGGTCGCAGGCGATGATCGGGCCGGGGCGGAACAGGTCGCGGTCGAGTTCCCGCGCTTGGGCCAGGACGCGCAGGTGCAGTCCCGCCCCGGCGCGCCCGAGCCCGACCACGAGTGAATGCAACATCGTGCTCCGTTGATCTGTGGGACTTCCGCGGTGGCATTTCCGCGACGACTCGGTTTTCTCCGTCGTCGTCGTGACCGATGCACCGTTCGGCGGAACCGCCGTGGCGCGGTCCTTTGAGGACGGATACCGGGCGGATTCGCGCAATGGATCGCCCGCCGACCGGAATGGTCATCGGCGAACGAGTCCGGCATGCCGAACGGAAGACTAGCGATTTCACCGAACCCGACCGAAACCGGGTCCGACGACTCCGATCCGATGATCACCGAAAAGGATGAAAATCACTTGTGATCATGCGACGGACTTCCGGGCCGAGACGCCGTTGGGCTAGGTTCACCAGCCGAATACCCCACCCCTTTCTCACAGGAGTTGACCGTCGTGTCCCGCGGTGCGAACGACACAGGGGCGCGAGAATTATCGAGCCTGCCGGACACTTCCGCGCCCGTTCCATTCTTCTCGCAAGCCCGCACTTTCGACCGGCTCTGGCCGGACATCAGCGCCCGCGTCGAAGCGGTCTTCGACAACGGCAAGTTCTCCCACGGCAAGCAGGTCGGCGAGCTCGAACGCGCCATCGCCGACTACACCGGAGCCCGGTACGCGATCGGCGTCAACAGCGGCACCGACGCACTGGTCCTGCTGCTGCGCGCGCTCGGCCTCCGGCCCGGCGACGAGGTCGTCGTCCCCGCTTACTCCTTCATCGCCACCGCGAGTTCGGTGGTCCTCGCGGGCGGAAAACCGGTGTTCGCCGACATCGACCCGGTGACCTACGCGCTGGACCCGGCCGAGGTCGACCGCGTCGCGGGCCCGCGGACCAGGTTCGTGCTGCCGACGCACCTGTTCAGCCAGATGGCCGACATGAGCGCCGTGTCCCGGGTGGCCGCCCGGCGGGGGCTGACGGTGCTGGAGGACAGCGCCGAGGCGATCGGGATGCGCCAGGTCGGAGTGCACGCCGGCCTGCACGGAGCGGGCGGCGTGCTCTCGTTCTTCCCCACCAAGACGCTCGGCGCGATCGGCGACGCCGGCGCCGTGATCACCGATGACCCGCGGGTGGCCGAAGTCGTGTCCGGGCTGCGCCACCACGGGCGCTTCGGCCACACCCTGGACCACTTCCCCGGCATCTCCACCGAGACCGCGCGGCCGGGCACCAACAGCAAGATGGACGACATCCAGGCCGCGGTCCTGCTCGCGAAGCTGCCCGGCCTGGACCAGGAGATCGCCCGGCGCGCGCAGCTCGCGCAGGCCTACCGGGAACGCCTCACCGGCCTGCCCGGGATCGTGCGGCTGCCGGAAGTCGTGGATCGCGGTCCGGGTTCGGCGAGCGCGTTCTACGTCTACCTGATCGAGGTCGAACGCCGCGACGAACTCGTCGAATGGCTCGCCCGCGCGGGAATCGGCACCGAAACCTACTACCCCATTCCGCTGCACCGGCAACCGTGCTTCCGCGGGCTGCATTCCGAGGGCGCCGCGCTGCCCCGCGCGGAAGCGGCCGCGGAACGCGCGGTGGCCCTTCCGCTGTACCCGGATCTCACCCTCGAACAACTCGATCGGGTGTGCTCCGCGGTGCGCGCGTTCTTTTCCGGGAGGTCCGCGTGACGCGTTCCGAGATTCCGTTCTTCCCACCGGATCTGTTCGAACACGATCGCAAGGTCATGTTGGACGTGATCCAGGATATCGGTCGAGATCCCCGACAGAAGTTCATCCTGGGCGAGCACACCCGGGATTTCGAGGAAATGCTGCGCGACGATCTCGGCGCGGGCGACGTGGTCGCCTGCGGCAGCGGCACCGCCGCGCTCGGGCTGGTGCTGCGCGCCATGGACATCGGCCCCGGCGACGAGGTCGTGGTGCCCGCGTTCGGCTGCGCGCCGCTGGCGGCCTCGGTCGTGGAGGTCGGCGCGACGCCGGTGTTCGCCGACATCGATCCGCGCACCCTCGTGCTGGATCCGGCGTCGGCGCGGCGGCACATCACCCACCGCACCAAGGCGCTCATGCCCGCGCACATGTTCTCGATCATGGCCGACATGCCCCGGTTCACCGAGCTGGCCGCGAGCCACGACCTGCGGCTGATCGAGGATTCCGCGGTGGCGCAAGGAGCCGTGCTCAACGGCACCCCCGCCGGATTGTGGGGCGAAGCGGGCGTGTACTCGTTCGTCCAGGTCAAATCGTTCGGCATGCCGGGTGAAGGCGGTGCCGTGGTGACCCGCGACCCGGCGCTGGGCCGGCGGCTGCGCATGCTGCGCAACCACGGTCAGCAGGAGCGGTTCGTGCACCAGGCCGTCGGGACCAACAGCAGGTTCGACGAGATCCAGGCCGCGTTCCAGCGCTACCGGTACGCGGGCTTCCCCGCCCGGCTCGAACGGCGGGCCGAGATCGCCGAGCACTACACCGAGCGGTTCGCCCCGCTCGCCGAGCACGGCCTCGTCGCGCCCCCGCCGGGACGCAACGGCCGGTGCCACTACGTCTACAACGTGCTCGCCGAGGAGCGCGACGTGCTGCGGGAATACCTCGCCGAGCACGGCATCGGCTCGCACGTGTACTACCCGCTCGCGCTGCCGTACCAGGCGGCGTTCCTGCCCTACGCCCCGGCGGACGAGCGATGGCCGAACGCCGAGCACGCCAGCGCCCGCGTCCTGGCCCTGCCGATCTACCCGCACCTCACCGACGCCGAGGTCGCCCGGATCGCCGATGCCGTCCGCGAGTTCGTCCGCCACCGCCCGCGCGCCGCGGCGCCGGGCGTCCCCGCAAGCTGAACGAGGAGTCCCCCCCACACGATGACCAGCGAACTGCACGCCGGACCGAGGCATCTCGACGCAGGCAGGCCGGAGAGCAAGGCGCGCAGCTACGCGCGGCTGGGCAAGCTCGACGTCTACGACTACTACCTGAGCATCCTGGTGGTCGCCGCCGCCGTGCTGCCGCCGGCCGCGGTGGGGGCCGGTTCGCTGCCGATGCTGCTGCTGTTCCTGCTCGGCGAGGTGTGCACGCTCGTCGCGCTGGTCTCGTTCGACGACGTGACCGGATTCCGCGACGGCAGCGACATCGCCAACTACGGGCCGAACGATCCGCTGCGCAAGAAGCTGCGCAAGCCGCTGGTCGCGGGCACGCTCACCGACCGGGAGGCGCTGCGGTTCGGCTGGGCCGCGGCGGCCGCCGGGGCGCTGCTGTGGGGAGGGGCCGTCGCGCTCGCCCCGAACCGTCCGATGTGGACGATCGTGGTGATCGCGGTGACCTATGTGATCGCCTTGCAGTACTCCTACGGGCTCAAGCTGAGCTACCACGGCTTCCAGGAGGCGTTCCTGGTCGCGCTGGGCACCGTCCTGGTGCTCGCCCCGTACGGGCTGGCCACCGGTGAGTTCTCCGGCTTCCTGCTGGTGCAGGCGATCCTGTTCGGCCTCGGGCCGCTCATGTTCGGGGTCTACTCCAACACCAACGACGTCGAGGGCGACCGGGGCGTCGGCCGCCCGACAGTGGCCGCGCTGACCACCGCGCGCGGCAACGCCCTGTTCATCGGCGCGTTGTCGCTCGGCGAGTTCCTGCTGGTGCTCGGCGCCTCGCTCACCGGGGTGGCGCCGTGGTGGTTCGTGGTGCTGCTGCTGCCGGCGAGCGCGCTGCGCGCCCGGCAGTACCACCTCGGATTCCGGGCGCACGACATCATGCGCGCCCGCAAGCTCGGCTTCCGGGTGCACCGGACGTACGTGCTGCTGCTGGTCGTGGCGAACCTGCTGATCACCCTCGGACTCGTCGGGGGGCTCGCCCGATGAGCACCGATCTGGACGTCGCGGTGGTCGGAGCGGGCATGGCGGGGCTCGCCGCCGCGACCGAGCTCTCCCGCGCCGGTCTCGACGTCCGCGTGTACGAGTCCGCCCCGCACGTCGGCGGCCGGACCGCGAGCGTCCGGGTCGACGGCTACACGATCGACGCCGGAGCCGAGCAGCTCTCCCCGCGCGGCTACCGCGCGACGTGGGAACTGCTGGCACGGCTGGGGATTCCCGAGCACGAGGTCCCGCTGATCAAGAGCCCGATCGCGATGTGGCGGGACGGGCGGGCGCACGCCGGGGTCGCCGATCCGCGCGGCCTGCTCACCGGCGCCGGGCTCTCCCCACTGGCCAGGGTCGACCTGGCCAAGTTCCAGCTGTGGCTGGCGCGGCGGCGCGGCGAGTTCGACACCGACGACCCGCAGCGGACCCCGCTGGCGGACACCACGGTCGCCGAGTTCGCGCGCCGCTTCCACCCCGACGTGCACGACTACCTGCTGCAGCCGGTGGCGGGCACCTTCTTCGGCTGGGACACCGAGCGGTCCTCCGCGGCGGTGATGCTGTCGCTGCTGCTGGCCGTCGGCGACGCCTCCAGCTGGCGGACCTACCGCGGCGGCATGGACACCTTGGCGCGGCGCCTCGCGAGCCGGCTCGACGTGCGGACCGGGCAGGAGGTGCACCAGGTCGTGTCCACCGGCAACTCGGGTCGGCTGCGGGTCGGCTCGGAGAGCATCACCGCCCGCGCGGTGCTGCTGTGCGTGCCCGCACCGGTGGCGGCCCGGTTGCACCCGGGAGCACCGGAAGCGGAGGGCGACTTCTTGCGCGCGTGCTCGTTCACCCCGGCGCTCAAGGTGAGCTGCCTGCTGGACCGGCCGCTGGCACCGGCCGCCGGTGCCCCGCCGTACGTGCTGCTGACCTCGCAGGCCGAGGAGGACGTGCTCTCGGCGATCCTGTTCGACCACCAGAAGCACCCGGACCGGGCGCCCGCCGGGGCGGGACTGCTGACCCTGATGCCGAACCCCGCGACCACCGCGGACCTGCTGGGCCTGCCCGACGAGGAGATCATCGCCCGGCTCACCGGCGCCGCGGCCCGGTACCTTCCCGACCTGCCCGCGGCGAACCGCCGCAACTTCGTGCACCGCCACCCGCACGGTCTGCCGGAGGCCACGCCCGCCGCGCTGGGGCTGCGCTCCCGGTTCATGGCCCGCCGGCTGCGCCCCGTCGACTACGCCGGGGACTGGGTGATGTTGCGCCCCGCGAGCGAAGGCGCCGTGCGCGCGGGCGCGCTCGCCGCCTCGCGCGTGCTGAGCAGGCTGCACGCACCGCTGAGCATCCCGACCCAGGCTAGGAGCCGACGCGTTGAAACCGCATGACATGGGTGTCCTGTTCGACGAGTGCGCGCGGCGGCACACCGCGACCACGGTGCGCCTGGACCGGCCGTTCGACATCGCACCGGACGGCGGGTCGACGTACGCGGTGGACGAGCTGGCCGAACTGGTGCGCACCGCGGCGGGGTGGCTGGCGGCGGCCGGGGCCGGGCGGGGCGACCGGGTGGCGATCGTGAAGGACAACCACTGGGACTACGACCTGCTGGCGTGCGCGGCGGTGCGCGTCGGCGCGATCCCCGCGCAGATCTCCGCGCACCTGTCGACGGCCGCGTTGGAACAGCTGCTCAAGCGGCTGGACGCGGCGGTGCTGGTCACCTCCGGCGGGGTGGCCGCGAGCTGCGCGGAGGACGGGCTCGACCTGGTCTCCGCGGCACGCGCCACCCTGCTGCTCGACGGGTACGCGCCGGGCGCGCTGTCGTTGGACGACGTGCGCGGGCAGCCCGCGCCCGCACCCCGGTTGCGCCCGGACGACGACCCGCTGGTGATCAACCACACCTCCGGCACGACCGGCGTGCCGAAGCTCGTCGCGCACTCCACGCGCACGATCATCGGGCAGCTGGCCCGGTTCGAGTCGACCCGGATGCCGCGGATCGGGGTGCGCCCGGACGACACGGTGGTCAACGCGAGCTCCTACGCGCACGGGCGGACGTTCTGCTGGACCGCGGTGGCGCTGAGCATGGCGCCGCGGGACCTGGTCATCCTCAGCCGCCCGGAGCCGGACCTGGCCGATCCGATGCTGCGCGCCCACCCGCCGACGATCGTGGAGGCGCTGCCCGCCGCGTACGTGGGGTTCCGGCCGCTGACCGAGCGGCTCGACAACCCGTTCCGGCGGGTGCGGCTGTTCATCAGCACCTACGACGCGGTGCACCCGCCCACCGTCCGCACCTTCCTGAACGCCTCCGCCCACCGCAGTCCGCTGTGGATGCAGGGGTGGGGGCAGACGGAGACGGGACCGCTGACCTTCCGCTTCCACACCCGGCGCTCGCTCAACGGCGCGAAGAGCTCCTCCGCGCGGCACCTGGGCTGGCCGGTGCCGGGGCGGACCCGGCTGCGCGTGGTGGACCCGGACACCTTCGAACCGGTCCGGCGCGGCGATCCCGGCCTGGTGCTGGCGCGCACCGCCGCGCGCTGCCTGGACTACCCCGGCGAATCCGAGCGCTGGGAGGCGAAGCGGCGCGGCCCGTGGTGGAACACCGGCGACATCGGCGTGCACCACCGCGACGGCCACGTCTCGTTGCTGGACCGCGAAGTGGACCGGACCCCGCAGCTGAGCTGCCTGGAGACCGAGGACGTCCTGGAGGACCGGATCCCCCAGGCGCAGGAGTGCGTGGTGCTCGGGAGGACGGATGAGCCGCCGCTGCCGGTGGTGGTGACCGCCGACGGGACGCTCCCGACCGGTGCCTGGCGCCGGGCGATCCGCGGGCTGCCGACGATGCAGGAACCGGTGCCGCTGACGTGGGAGCAGGTACCGCGCACCGGCACCGGCAAGGTGCGGCGAGCGCTGCTACTCGAACAGCTCACGGGTGACACGGACCGGCCTGGAACCGGACGTTGGACCTAGATCCGCCCGGAGGCGGCGCGGGGAGCCGGGTAGCGGTGCTCCCGCCGCATGGCCGATCTTCCGCACTGCCGCGCCGCGCGGGATCGCCGTCCTCGCCGCAGCACCGGCGAATCGGCCGACGGCCACCTGTGAATCGGCTTCGACGAAGGAGAAAGGGGCGGGTGGTGACCTGCACCTACGTGTTCGACGACCGGCACGTGCACGAGGAGGACTGGCACCGCTGCCTGAGCGCGGCACACGACCCGCTCACCTTGGCGCGGCTGGCCGAGACCGGTGTCGGTGCCGGGTGGCGCTGCCTCGAAGTGGGAGCGGGCGCGGGTGACGTGTCGGTGTGGCTGGCGGATCGGGTCGCGCCCACGGGAAGCGTGCTGATGACCGACCTGCGGCCGATGCGGGAGTCGCGCGGGAACCTGGTGGTGCGCGAGCACGACGTGGTGACCGATCCGCTGCCGGTGGAGAGCTTCGACCTGGTGGTGGCCCGGCTGGTGCTGCGGCACCTGCCCCAGCGGGAGGCGGTGCTGGCCAAGCTGGCGCGGTCGCTGAAACCCGGCGGCTGGTTGCAGATCGACGAGTTCGACACCTCCTACGAACCGCTGCTGCTGGCCGCCGACGAGGACTCCGCCCTGCTCTACGAGAAGTTCCTCACCGCGAAGGCCGTCGTGATGCGCTCCGCCGGGGTGGACGAGGAGTGGGGGCGGCGGGTTCCGCTGGCGATGCACCGCGCCGGTCTGGTCGACGTGGACCCGAGGCCGCACGTGCAGCTGCGGCACCGGGGTTCCGCGGACCTGCGGCTGCTGGTGCACCGCCTCGACCACATGCGGGACGGGCTGCTGGCGGCGGGGATGACCGAGGCCGAGCTGGTGCGGGTGCGGGCCGTGATGCTGCATCCGGAGTTCCGCGCGGCGTCGAGCCTGATGTACTCGGTGCACGGCCGGAAGGCCGGTCGATGAGCACCGCCCCGGTGTCGGACCGTGCGGTGGCGCACGTCGCCGCGGACGTCCACGCGCGGCTGACCACGGCCGTCCCCGACGACGCCGCGCGCTGCGGGATCGACTGGTCCGGGCCGGTGCGGGCACCGCTTCCCGACGAGGCTGCCGTCCAGGCGGCCTGCGGAATCATGCACGTGCACGGCCGGGCCGCCGGACTCCCCGTCGCGCTGGGCGTGGACTACGCGTCGGTCGTAGCCGGAGTGCTGGCGGCGCAGGGCACGCTGGCCGCGGCGATCGCCCGCGCTCGGGGGGCCCACCGCACCGAGGTGCGCACGTCGGTGGCGCAGGCCGCGCTGCTCAGCGTGCAGCAGTACCTCGCGGTCGCGGACGTCGACCCCGACGACGACCCGCAGCGGCCGGAGGGTGTGCGCCCGCCGTTCACCACCTCCGACGGGGTCCGCTGCGAGCTGGAGACGCTCGACGCGGAACCGTGGTTGCGCTTCTGGCGGGCGCTGGGCGCGGACAAGCCCGCCATCGCGCACGGGTGGTGGCCGTTCCAGCAGCGCTTCGGCACCGCGCGCTGCGCGCTGCCCGCCGAGTTGCACGAGGTCATCGGTCGCACCCGGTACGCCGAGGTGCGCGCGGCGGCGGCGGATTCCGGCGTCGCGGTGCTGCCGGTGCGCGAGGACCCGTCCTCGCCCTGGGAGGTCGCGGCAGGCACCAGCGCTCCGCTGCCCGCCGCGCCGGCGCGGGACTGGGGCGTTCCGGCCGGTGCGCCGCTGGAGGGGTTCGTCGTCGTCGAGTCGACCCGGCGGATCCAGGGACCGGTGGCCGGGCACGTGCTGCGGATGCTCGGCGCGGAGGTGATCCGCGTCGAACCTCCGGGCGGCGACCCGATGCGCGGGCTGCCGCCGATGGCCGGGGACTGCTCGGTGCGCTACCGCTCGCTCAACGACGGGAAGCGGACCGTGGAGGTGGACATCAAGTCGGCCGCCGGGCGCCGCGAGCTGAACGACCTGGTGGCGGGCGCGGAAGTGTTCGTGCACAACTGGGCGCCGGGCAAGGCCGCGCAGCTCGGCTTGGACGCCGACGACCTGGTGCGCGCCAGTCCCGGATTGGTCTACGCGCACGCGTCCGGCTGGGGCGACGCGGCGGGGCCGAATCCGCCGCTGGGCACCGATTTCCTCGTGCAGGCGGGCAGCGGGCTGGCCGCGGCGCTGACCCCGCCGGGCACGCCCGCCGCGCCCTCGCTGATGACGCTGACCGATGTGCTCGGCGGCCTCGCGTGCGCCTGGGGCGTGCTGGAGGGCCTGCTGCGGCGGGTGCGCACCGGTGAGGGATCGCGAGTGGACACGTCGCTGCTGTCCGCCGCGAGCCTCGTGCCCCGGCCGGCACGACGGCCCGCGCCGTGGTCGGGTCCACTTCGGACAGAGGACGGTTTCCTGGTGCTGCCGCGGGAGATCGGACCCGACATCGCGAAGGCCGTGTTCGATTCCGGCATCGGCGACGTCGCCGACCGATGCCGGACGCGGCCCACCGAGACCTGGACGCACCGGGGCGCGGAGGTGGGCGTCGACCTCACCCCGGTGTGCACGGACCTGCGCTCGCTCGCGGCCGACGACCGGTTCCGCGCCGCGCTGGGCCGCGCCGAGCACCTGCACCCGTTGCCCCCTTGGGAGTTCTCATGACCCACGACCCGATGCCCGAGACCGTCCTCCCGATCGGTGACCTCGTCCCACCAGAGCTCCGCGAGCACTGGGTGCGCGCCGGGCACTGCCCGGACCGCGACGTGCACGCCCTGTTCCGCGAGCGGGTCGCCGCCCACCCGCACCGGGACGCCGTCATCGACGCCACCGGAGGGGTGCTCGACTACGCGGGCTTGGACCGCGAGGTCGACCGGATCGCCGCCGCGCTCGCCGAGGCGGGCATCGGCCCAGGCGACATCGTCGGCATCCGGATGCCCAACGGGCGGCGCATGGTCGTCGCCGAACTCGCCGTCGCCGCCGTCGGCGCGGTCGTGCTCGCCTACCCGGCGGGCCGGGGCAGCAAGGACACCCGCAGCCTGCTGGGCCGATCCCGCGCGGCGGCGGCCATCTTCGGCACCGTCGACGACGCCGAGGACGCGCGCGCTCTCCCCTGCCTGCGCCGGATCTTCACGTTCGGCGCAGGCGAATCCGGGCCGCGCTCGCTAGACGACGCCCCGCCCGCTCGCTGGGCCGCCCGGCCGCAGGACGCCGAAGCACCGGTGCGGATCCTCGTCACGTCCGGCTCCGAAGCGGAACCGAAGATGATCGCCTACTCGCACAACGCGATGTGCGGTGGCCGCGCGAACTACGTGCGCGCCCTCGCGGAGGCGGTGCGGCCGGACCGGCCGATGCGGGCGCTGATGCTGATGTCGCTGGCCTCCTCGTACGGTTCGTGCGCGACCCACGTGGCGGTCGCCGCGCTGGGCGCGACCCTCGTGCTGGCCGAGCGCTACGAGACGGCCGCGGCGCTGGAACTGGTCGCCCGGCACCGCCCCACCCACGTGTTCGGGGTGCCGACGATGCTGCGCCGCCTCGCCGATCACCCGCCGGTCCCGGCCGAGGACGTCTCCAGCGTCACCACCGTCGTCTCCAGCGCCGCCCCGCTGTCGGAGGTGACCCGCCGGGCCGCCGCGGAACGCTTCGGAGCTCCCGTGATCAGCGTGTACGGGTCCTCCGACGGCATCAACTGCCACACCGCCCGCGCCCCCGACGCTCCCGGCGCCGGGTTCCCCGACCCGTCGGTCGCGGAGATCCGCGTCGTCGACGAGGCCGAGCGCGACGTGCCCGCGGGCACGAGCGGCGAGATCCTCGCGCGCGGCCCGATGACGCCGCTGAGCTACGTCGCCGATCCCGACCTCGACGCCCGCTACCGCACCTCCGACGGCTGGGTGCGCAGCGGGGACCGCGGCGTGATCGACGAGTTCGGCCGGTTGCACGTGCTGGGCAGGTTGCGCCAGGTCGTGTCCCGCGGCGGCTTCCACATCAGCCCCGCCGAGGTCGAACGCGAGATCGCGGCGCATCCGTCCGTCGTCGACGTGGCCTGCGTGGGGGTGCCGGACGACGACCTCGGCGAACGCCTGTGCGCCTGCCTGTGCCACACCCCCGGCACCGCCGAGCCCACGCTGCCCGAGCTCACCGCGTTCCTCGAAGCCGAGCGCGGGCTGGAACGCCGCAAGCTGCCCGAACTCCTGGTGGTGCTGCCGGAACTGCCGCTGGCCCCCACCGGGAAGGTGTGCCGCCGCACCGTCACCGCGCTCGCCAACGAGCACTCGCTCACCAGCACCCCAGGGGGAATCCGATGACCACGTCCAGCGCGACCCGCCTCGACCTCGATCAGATCACGCCGCAGCACCTCAGCGCCCTGCACCGGCTCGCGGCGGAATCCGGTGCCGACGCCCAGGAATCCGGCTTGGACCCGATCCTGCTGGAACTGGTGCGGCTGCGCGCCTCGCAGCTCAACGGGTGCGAGTTCTGCACGATGCTGCACTCGCGGCTAGCCCTCGAGAACGGGGAGACCGAGCAGCGCCTCGCGGAACTGCCCACCTGGGCGGAGTCGGCGCGGTTCGCCGGGCACGAGCGGGCGGCGCTGCTGCTCACCGAGTCCGTGACGCGGCTGTCCGGCGGGCAGGTCCCCGACGAGCACTACCGGCCCGCTGAGGAGCACTTCGACCGGTCCCAGCTGGCGCACCTGCTGTGGACGATCACCCTGATCAACACCTTCAACCGCCTCTCGATCGGCACCCGGCCGTCGGTGAACTGAGCGGGCGCGGCGTTCGGCGGCCCGATCATCGGGGACGTCCGTTGTGGACGTCGCCGTAGACCACACCGGCCTGGAAGGACTCCTGGACGTTGCCGTGGACCGTGTTCACGAACTGCTGCGACACCTCGGGCAGTTGGTGCGAGCCGACGGTGCCGGTCCCGGCTCCGGTCTCGGGTTCGGGTTCGGCGGCGAGCGTCGCGAGGTGGGCCGCGACGCTGCGCGCGTCGAAGTCGGCGACCCGCACCCACGCCTCAGCGGCGTACTCCTTGTTGCGCACCGGGAACCGGCTGAACTCCCCTTCCCGCAGCACCCGCAGGTGGTCGCCGCTGAAGGCGATCCGCTTCGCGTGATCGGAGACGATCAGCGCGGTGTTCACCTCGTCGGAGTCGCCGATCTCGCGGCAGCGCGCGATCAGCTCCTTGAACGCGGGCGCGTCCAGCATCCGGGTGAGCGCCGTCTTCGCCGGGTAGTAGCCCGGGACGACACCGACCGGGCCGGTGTCGACGGCGATGCGCAGCCGGATCTCCGGCTTGCTCAGCCGGTTGCGCCGGGCGGCGGCCCGATCCAGGTACTCGGCGGCGTCGAGCACCGAGCCCAGGTGCGAGCCGGGCAGCGTGAGCAGCACGCCGTCTCCGGTCGATTCCCGGTCGAGCACGTCCGCCGCGCCGAGGCCGCCGTGGTGCAACGCGGTGTCCACCAGGCCGTCGACGGCCGGTGCGATCGCCTCGGTGTGGTACCCGCGGTTGCTCGCGGACTCGACCACGTCGACGGCGAACAGCGTGCGATTCTCAGGGACCAGCGACACTGCATACCTCCAGATGGGTGACTACGTGAAGTCACACAGTCTGGAGCGCGCACCGGAGCCGTTCTCCCCCATATCCGGGAGAACTAGTGATCGCTCCGGTTGCCGCGGATCAGATCTCGCACGCCCGGGGCGTCGAGGACGGTGAACGTCCGGCGGCCGGTGCTGATCAGCCCGGCGTGGCGCAACCCCTTCAGCGCCGATTCGACCTGCTTCTGCGAGGCGGCGACGACCCCGGCGATGTCCTGCTGCGTCAACCCGTCCACCCGCCGCCCGGAGCCGGTGGGCCTGCCGAAGTGCTCCGCCCACTTCAGCAGGTGCAGCGCGACCCTGGTCAGCACACCGCGGCTCTGCGCGACCTGGCGGTCGTCGAAGTTCTCCTGGCGCTTGCGCCACGTCTCGTTGAGCAGGTCGCGCACGGCCGGGCGGTCCTGCATGTCGCGGAACACCTCCGCCGACACCCGCCACGCGTGCCCCGCGCTCAACGCGACGACGCTCGCGGTGCGGGGCCGCGCGTGCACGGCACCCATCTCCCCGAGCAGATCGCCCGGCCCGGACACCCCCGCCACCGGCTGCCCGCCCTCGGCGTCCGGAAGCACGATCTTGACCAGGCCCTGCCCGATGAGCAGCACGTCGGTCGCCGGTTCGCCCGCGGTCATCAGCCGATCGTCGCGGTGGAACGCGATGAGCGTGCCCGCACCTTGGAGGAGCCGTTCGCCGTCACCTGTACTCACGATCGACGATTCTGCAAGAAGTGCGGCCCGGATTTCGATCATCCACTCGCGCGGAGCACCGGAGCCACCCGCTCGGCCCAACCAGCCCCCGGAATATGCCGCGGTGGGGCGGGGTTCAGCAGTGGTCGAAGACGTGGGCGGGATCGTCCGGACCGACCAGGTCGTGATCGCGCAGGGTCGTGGTCGCCGGGGTCTGCGGGTCGGCGCAGACCTCCGGGAACGTGCCGCGCAGGTCGTCGGCGTATTCGACGTCGAGCACGCCGGCGCCGTAGACCGCCGCGTAGTCGCCGCACTCCTCCCAGCGGTGGCAGCTCTCGGTGACGACGAAGTCGAATCCCGCCTCGTCCTTGCCGCGGGCGCCGAGCTCGGCGGAGTTCTTCTGCGCCACCGCGAGCCCGGAGCCGTGCGCGACGTCGGCGAGCAGCTTCGCCATCGCCAGGTTGTCGTCCTCGGTCAGCAGATCGCCGGACCTGCTGTAGGAGTCCAGGTTGTCCAGCTCCACCGAGTCGAACCCGCGCGCCGCGCAGCCCTCGACGGATTCGCCGATGATCTCGGCGAGGCGGGTGCGGTGCTGCTCGGTGGAGGTGTCCAGGATGAGCTCGTCGGGCCAGCCCGGATCGCTCACCGGTTCGCCGTCGGGCCCGGAGAGCACCAGGTCCCGGCGCTCGTCCAGCCACAGCTCCCGATCGCCGGGCTGGGACTGGAAACCGTTGACGTAGCAGATGTTGTGCAGTCCCGGCGCAGGTTCCGCCGTGCTGTCCCGCGCGACCACCGTGACGCCCTCCGGCGGCGGATACGCGCCGCCGAGCTGGTAGTCCAGCACGCCGTCGGCCGGCGGAACGGACAGCGCGGGAGCGGTGTCCTGGGTCGCCGACACCGGCCGGACGGCCGGGGAGTCCCCCGCACCCGTCGTCGTGCCGCAGGCGGCGAGCACGACCGCGCCTGCTCCGATCGCCGCCAGCGCGCGCATCCGTCGCGCAGTCGGGCCACAGTGGTTGCTCATCAGGGCGGGTCCTCGCAGCTTCCGGTGCCCCGGCACGATCCGCCGCGGCGCTCGGCCGGGACATTACCGCGATGATCACCGGATGCCCTGGTGCGCACGGAGCATCCGCGCTCATCCACCTGGACATCCGGCCGCGGCGGCAACCACCCGCCCCCTGCGGCGCGAGCGGACACCGCAGGGACGGCACTGCTCTCGACGCCACCGCGCCCGCGCTGATCGACCTCGATCCGCCGTCCGGCTCCAGATTTCCGGCTTCCGGTCAAGGAATTCGCATCAAGTCCACTCGAAGGGTGGGTCCGGCGCGGGGGACCGTCATGCCGATCCCGAACGGTGGTCACACCCGTGCCTCATCGACGACGCAGGGAGTGTGCGATGCACGACGGATTGGTCGATCAAGTTCGCTGGCTGGTCGACGAGCAGGCCCCGCAGGACCCCGATCTCGCCGCCTCCCACCTGGACGTGCTGATAGCGGCGCACGGCAGAGCCGACGTGGCCGCGGCGCTCGCGGTCGTGGCCCCGGTCGAGATCGCCGGTCTCGTCCGCGAAGGGCGCTGACGGAACTCCTCGCCTCGACGCGGAAATCACCGCGACGCCACGTCCACCCGAGCGGGGCGGTCCTCGACGACCGGTTTCGCGGTCCGGGCCAAGTGCTCGTAGACGAGGGCCGCCCCCGACAGCGCGATCGACAGCACCACCCACGGCGCCGCGCCGGACACGGCGAACAGCAGCGTGTGCAGGCCGGGCCCGATCGCCGCCGCCACGCCCCACACCAGCTGGTAGCAGGCGCCGTAGCGCCCCGAGTCCGCCCCGCCGGCGAATCCGAGCACGATGACCATCGCGACGGCGCCGAACAACGCCTCGCCCAGGCTGAACAGCAGGATCAGCACCGCCATCACCGCCACCGCGGTCGACGGGCCGCAGCCGCCGAGCACCAGGAAACCGCCCAGCGCCACCGCCAGCAGCACCGCGGCCTGCGCCATCAACCGCATCGGGTCCCGTCTCCGGCCCCACCACAGCGCGACGGGCTGGAACGCCGGGATCGCCACGCACGAGAGCACGTACGCCACCGGCGGCAGCCACAGCGGCATGCCCAGCCAGCGCAGGTAGATCGGCAGGATCGAGTCGAACGCGACGCTGGCGAGGGTGAGCGCGAGAGTCGCCCCGGTGAACGCGAGGAAGCGCCCGTCTGCGAAGACCCCGCGATAACCCCGACCGCCCCGCTCACCGCCGGGCTCGCGCACCCGGACGGCGCGGGCGCCGAGGCGCCAGAACAGGTAGCCGGACAGCGCGAAGCCGACCGCGTTGAGCAGCGGGATCAGCGTCCAGAACACCGGCCCCACCCGGTCTTCGAGCGCCGCGCCCACCGCGACCGCCAGCGCCCCGAGCCCGAACCCGAGGGTGCGCAAGCTGTTGAGCAGCGCGAACATTCCACGACGCGCCTGCTCGCCGCGCGCGACCCCGGCGACGAGACCGCCGTGGGCGGCCCAGTAGAGGCGGTCGCCGAGGCTCACCCCGAACGCGATCATCGCCACCGCCACCGGAGTGTCGGCCCACAGGTACGCGGGGAAGACCAGGGCGCGGATCGCGCAGCTCAGGGTGGCGGCCGGGTACGGGCCGAACCGGTCGGTGAAGGTGCCGACGGCCAGCCCGCCGAGCACCAGCGCGGTCACCGAGCCCGTGCTCAGCGCGGCACCGGCCGTGGACAGCTCCATGCCGCGCCCATCGGTGAAGTACAGCAACGAGAAGGTGACCCACACCCCGGCGCCGAGGGTGTCGATGACCATCGCGGTCATGAACGCCCCGGAACCCGCTCGGCGCGGGCGCACCACGGCCCCGGGCCGGTCCGGGCCGGCCACGTCCTCGCTCATCGAGCCTCCTGCGATCGCCGGTGGTGCACTGCGCACCCGCTCACGCCGCGCCGAGCCGGCCGAGCGAGCGGCGGCTCGGCGCGGATCGGATCTCGGCGGGGATCGCGGCAGGGGCGCGATGCGATGGCGGGCGCGGTCGCCCGCTGCGCGGATCGAGCGGAGATCCCACGACGGCGTCGTCGTTCCGGTTTCGGGCACACCGGGTCCGGCGGCGCATTTCGCCGCTCCCGGCCGGGATTTCCGCGATGATCGCTTCCGCGCGGTTCCACGCTAACCACAGCGGAGCGCCGAAATCCAGGGCCGTCACACCCTCGGATCAAAACCGCCGGAGAACGAGATGGATCACGGTTGCGAGATACCGTCGCGAGACCGTCCGAATCGGATTCAGCGCCGCCCGACAACCGTCGTTCCGATGTGTCACAGACAGCTTTCACCAGCATGTATGAAGTGATCGCCGCAGGTCCGATCCCGCTCCACGCGCATTCTTGACACACGGCCGACGACCGCTGATCGATTTCAAGAGCGGAACATCATCCATCGAATCCGAACATCATCCGCAGCACTGCAAATTCACCTTACCCGGCGAAATGAATCATCAGCGAGCACATCTCGATACCGCCACCGCAACCAACGGCGGCGAAACCACGGGGAATCCCAGGAGCACACAGCGATCCCACCGGAAGAGATCCGACCGGCACGCGGGACCTCGCACGCCGAACCGCGAGAAGTTGATCAAGATCCATAGTGGACCTCTCGCCGACCGGGCGCCCCGCACCACCGCCGACCTGCGACGGGTCCGGACGACGTCGAGATCTTGACTGATCAAGTGCCGCGTTTTCCGTACCACGAAAGCCCGTCGCCGCACTTCCGACCGGCCACAGTGGCGCCCACGCCATGCCCGACCGGCGGCGATACCGGGTCCGATGTCGGCGAGACGATCTCGGTCCCTTACCCTCTCGCTCGTGAGGGAAGAACGAACGACGCTGCACGAATTGGTCGACCAGCTACCGGACGACCGCCTGGGGCAGGCCCTGTCCCTGCTGGAGAAGCTGGTCAGCGTCTCGCTGCGCCGCAACTTCAAGACCGACGACAAGCCGGACCCGCACGACCAGCGGTGGACCACATCCTGATCGTCAACTCCACTGTGGAGCGTTGAGCGGACCGCGGTGGCCGGACCACCGCGGTGGCGCGCGGGATCGCGGATCCCAGCGGCTTCCTCGCGAAGAAGGCGATGCCAGGCGCAGAGGTGCGTGCCACCTCAGGACGCCGCGCCGCATCGGACCGGGGGCAGCGAGGAAGCCGCCACCGCCCCGACGCGCCGTCCGCTCGACGAAGACCGCCTAGCGCGACGCGGCGGCTCCGCCGGCGGCCTTCTCGATGACGGCTTTGATCCGGTCCATGTTCGTCCGCGTCATCGCGTTGATGCGGGCGGTCATCGCCGCGTCGTCGAACGGGGCGTCCGCGCGCATCGTGAACTCCTGCACCCAGCGCAGCACCGTGCCCGCCTCGACCTCCTGGTAGGTCCAGTGCAGGTCCATGCGCTCGAACGGGCCGGTCTCCAACCGGCGCGCCCGCACGGTCCGCCCGTGCACGTCGAGCACCCGGCGCGACACCCAGCTCCACGACCGGCCCTCGGCGTCCGGGCGGGTGGTGAGCCGGAAGTCGATCGTGTCGCCGTCGCGGCGCAGCACCTCGGACCGGGCGTACTCGGCGAACAGCTCGGGCCAGGACTCCACGTCGTTGGTCATGTCCCACACCAGGGGCAGCGGTGCCCGCACCGTCACGGAGTTGTCCGTGCGCGCCACGTCAACGCACCCCCTCGTTCACGAACCGGAGCAGCTCGGCGGGCGTGCCGAGCTCGACGACGGCGTCCTCGGGAACGGTGATCCCGTGGGTACGCCGCAGCGTCGCCGCCACTTCCAGCAGCGCGAGCGAGTCGTACCCGAGCTCGTCGAAGCGGAGCTCCAGGATGTCGCCGTCCAGATCGGCCAGTTCGGAATCGCCCGCGGCGGCGCGGATCGCGCGCACCAGGTCGGCCTGCGTCAACCTCATCAACTGCCTCCTCGAATCCCGTTTCCCGGCCGCGCCGGGGCCGGCGCGGCTCGACCCGTCACACCGCGCTCAGCACCAGCGCGGAGTTGAACCCGCCCTGCCCGCGGGCCAGCACGAGCACGGTGCGCAGCGGCAGTTCGCGCGGCGCGTCCAAGACCAGGTCCAGCTCCGGCGGGACCGAGCGGGCGCCGATCGTCGGCGGCAGCACACCGTCGCGCAACGACAGCAGCGCCGCGACCACGTCCAGCGGCGCGCCTCCGGAGTCCAGCCGACCCGTCATGCTCTTCGGCGCGGTGACCGGCACGCCCGCCACGCCGAACACCTCGCTGAGCGCGTCGATCTCCACCCGGTCGCGGTCGGGCGAGCCGTCCGCGTCGGCGAACACCGCGTCCACCGCGCCCGCAGGCACCCCGCCGTCGCGCAGGGCCAGCCGGATGGCCCGCGCCAGCCCCGGCCCCCGCCCGCTGCCCGGCGGCGGGTCGAACGTCGCCGCGTGCCCGCTGATCCGGCCGTACGCCCGCCGCGCGCCGCGCTCGGCCGCTCCCGCCGCGGACTCCACGACCAGCGCCGCACCGCCCTCACCGGGCACCGATCCCGTGGCGCGCTCATCGAAGGGCCGGTACGCCCACCTCGGATCGGGCTCGGTGCTCGCACCGCCCATCACGGACTGCGCGGCCACGCCCCACGGGCACACGGAGGCTTCGAAGCCGCCGGTGAGCACCAGCGAGTTCGTGCCCTTGCGCACCATCCGCGCGGACTGCGCGATCGCGTCCAGGCCACCGGCCTGCCCGGAGACGAGCACCGAGGAAGCGCCGCGCAGGCCGTGGCGGATCGAGATCTGGCCGGTGTTCACCGCGTAGAACCAGGCGAAGGACTGGTACGCGCTGACCCGGTCCGGGCCCTCTCCCCACAGCTTGCCCAGTTCCCGCTGGCCGAACTCGAAACCGCCCGCGGCGGCGGCCGTGACCACGCCCAGGTCCGCGCCGAGTCCGGGGCGCACGTCGGCGTCGGCCACCGCCCAGTCCGCGGCGGCCAGCGCGTAGCGCGTCATGCGGTCGGTCTGCGCGAGCAGGCGCGGCGACAGGTAGCGGGCCGCGTCGAAGTCGAGCACCTCGCCCGCGACCCGCACCGGGTACGCGGAGGCGTCGAACCGGCTGATCGGGTACAGCCCGCTGCGGCCTTGCAGCGTCGCGTCCCAGTAGTCCTCCACGCCGATGCCGTTGGGCGCTACCGCTCCCATCCCGGTCACCCACACCGCACCGCCCCGGCTCATCGGTCCCCCCTGGTCAGCACCACGGCGCTCTGGAACCCGCCGAAGCCGCTGCCGACGCTGAGCACCGCGTGCAGCTCCGCCTCGCGCGGATCGCCCGGCACGTAATCCAGGTCGCACTCCGGGTCGGGTTCGGCGAGGTTCGCCGTCGGAGGGATCACGCCGTGCCGCAAGGCCAATGCGCAGGCCGCGATCTCGATCGACCCGATCGCGCCCAGCGAATGCCCCACCTTCGATTTGATCGAGCTGATCGGGACCCGGTGCGCGGCGGCGCCCAGGCTGCGCTTGATCGCCGCGGTCTCGTGCCGATCGTTCTGCTTGGTGCCCGAGCCGTGCGCGTTGACGTAGTCGACGTGGTCGAGCCCCGATTCGCGCAGCGCGGCGGTGATCGCCCAAGACAGTTCGCGGCCGTCGGGCCGCAGGCCCGTCATGTGGAAGGCGTTGCAGCGCCCGGCGAATCCGGCGATCTCGGCGTGCACCCGAGCACCGCGCCGCAGTGCCGCGGCGCGCTCCTCCAGGACGAACGCGGCGGCGCCCTCCCCCAGCACGAACCCGTCCCGCCGCAGATCGAACGGGCGCGCCGCGTGCGCCGGGTCGGCGTTGTTCGCCGACGTCGCCTTGATCGCGTCGAAGCAGGCGACGGTGATCGGCGAGATCGGCGCGTCGGCGGCCCCCGCGATGACGACCTCGGCCCGCCCGTCGCGGATCAGTTCGGCACCGTGCCCGACGGCGTCCAGCCCGGAGGTGCATCCGGTGGAGATCAGCGCGACGGGGCCTTCCGCCCCGACGTCCCAGGCCACTTCGCGGGCGATGGCCGAGGGCACCTGGTAGTCCCGCAACCGCGGGGAGGCCAGCGCGTGGTCGACGAGCCAGGTCGAGCCGAACGAGGACACCCGCTGGTGGTCGCGGTCCAGGCCGATGGTGGAGCCGACGGCGCTGCCGATGCTCACGGCCACCTCCGCCGGGTCCGGCCGCGCGAGGTCCAGCCCGCTGTCCCGCACTGCGTCGCGGGCGCAGGCCACCGCGAACGAGGTCACCCGGTCCCACTCGGCGGCGTCGCGCGCGGTGAAGCCCTCCGCGCCTGCGTCGAAGTCGACCTCCGCGGCGACCCGGGAGCGGAACGGCGCGGGGTCGAACGCGGTGATGGTGCGGGTGGCCGTGCGGTCGCTGGTGAGCAGCTCCCAGAAACCCGCCGTCGCGTGGCCGCCGGGAGCCCGCACTCCCATGCCGGTGAGCACGACCCGCCGCTCGGCGCCGCTCATCTCTCCGATCCGTCCGCTCGCGGGCCGACGCGCATTCGCGGCGCAGGATGAAAACGATTCGGTCGCATTGCGGGACGTCGACTCCGGGGCAATTCACGCGTTCGCATGGCCACCTCTGGTGAATGAGACTTACTCACGCACTTCGGCCGGGCCGGAAACCCGGTGGAACGATTTCCCGGAAACAGCCGAGGAAGCGGATGAAGCGGCGCGCGCTTCGCGGGGGTTGAACGCCCCGAGCTGGATCCGGCCACGTCAACGGTGACGGGCGAGCCGTGTCCCGAGTTCCGCGCATCGCTCCCGGCGCATGGCGAACGCCAGAAATCGCCGCGACTGCGTTCCGGACGATCAACCGCGGCGAATCGGACTCCGGCGACACTGGATCAGAGGCTAGCTCCCGACCCCGCCGGAACAGCACGACCAACCGAGTGATTCACCGAACAATTACTTTTTCTCCCGGAAGAATCGGAGATTTTCGGCGGCCGCTCCGATTCCATATCACCGCGACCGGATCAGTCCCGCGCCACCAGCCGCCACAGCGACACCGTCTCCGCCGAACGGGCCTCGTGCAGCGGGTCGGTCGGATCCGCCGCCCTCGGGTGCCGCGGCGGTGCGTCGCTGCGGCCCGCGACGGCCAGCCCGGCCGCGTCGATCGCGCTCAGCAGCTCGTCCCGCGAGCGCAGCTCCAGCAGCTCGGCGAGGTCGGAGAGCACCAGCCACCCCTGCCCGCCGGGCTCCAGGTGCGCGGCGAGCCCGTCGAGGAACCCCCGCAGCATCCGGCTGCCCGGGTCGTAGACGGCGCGCTGCAAGGCGGCCGACGGCTTCGCCGGAACCCACGGCGGATTGCACACCACCAGCCCGGCCCTGCCCTCCGGGTAGAGATCGGCCGCCGCGACCTCGACCCGATCCGCCAGCCCGAGCGCGTGCACGTTCTCCGACGCGCAGGCCAGCGCGCGGTCGTCCAGGTCCGTCGCCACCACTCGCGGCACCCCGCGCCGCGCCAGGATCGAGGCCAGCACGCCCGTGCCGGTGCCGACGTCGAACGCGGTCGCCGCCTCCGGCAGCGGTTCGGCGGCCAGCAGCTCCACGTAGTCCGCGCGCTGCGGCGCGAACACCCCGTAGTGCGGGTGGATCCGAGCCCCCAGCGCCGGGATCTCGATCCCGTTGCGCCGCCACTCGTGCGCCCCGATGATCCCGAGCAGTTCCCGCAGCGACAGCACGAACGGCTCGTCGGCCGGGCACCCCGCGGCCAGGCAGGCCTCCCGGATCTCCGGCGCGCGCCGCAGCGACAGCTCGCAACCGGCCTCGACGGGGATCAGCACCATGCCCAGCAGCCGCGCCCGCTGCGCCTGGCGCTGGCGGTGCCGGTGGAAGGTCTGGGCGACGGTGTCCATCGCGGGCAGCGGTTTGCGGTCGACCCGGCGCGCCATCGCGGTCAGCAGGTTGCGCGCGTTGTGGAAGTCGCCGCGCCACAGCAGGGCCGTACCCTCCGCCGCCTGGCTGTGCGCGTCGTCGGCCCGCACCCGGTCGTCGCCGACCAGCACGCGCCGCGGCGGGGCGGCACCGTTCTCCGAGCGCCAGATCGCGGAACGCGGCTCGCCTCGCTCGGTCCATTCCAGCGTCGGCAGAGGAGTAGTCAGCACCGCGTCTCTCTTTTCACCTGATGTCCGGACCCACCATCGTAACTGTGCTGCCCAGGGACAACGCCGCCAGTGCACCCCAGCCCGCCACCGCACCCGGTGATCTTGATCGAGGTCTCCGCCCGCTGCTGATCAGCGCGTGCCGCGCCCTCGGCCCGGCCGACTCCGGCGGGACCACTCGCTTGGGGGCATCGCGGCGACCGGCGTGCTGCGTACGGTGCGGGACGGGGGTGATCCGCGTCGTGCCCGGAGCTGAGGACTCACCGCAACGTTCTCGCCCCGCCCCCGGCCGCCCACGACCGGAACCACCAGTCGCGCACCCGCCGCACCGGACCGCGACCCATCCGGCTCCGTTCCCCGACGCCGCCACGAACATCCCGCGCCCGCCGATCGGCGAGCCGCCGGGACTCCCGCGCCGCCCGGGTCCGGCGCCGCGCGGCGAGGAGGTGTCGGTGCGTTCGGTGTTCGACGTGTCGTACCAGGAACTCCCGGCGCAGGCCCGAGAGCTGTACCGGCGCTTGGGCCTGCACCCGGGTCCGGAGTTCCACGTGACCGCCGCATCGGCCGCCGCCGGGTGGAACGGAACCGCGCTGCGCGAACCGCTGGACGCGCTGCTCGGCGCGAACCTGCTCCAGGAAGTCCGCGCCGACCGCTTCCGCTTCCACGACCTGATCCGCGCGCACGCCGCGGAGCGCGCAGCAGCCGAGTGCACCGCCGAGCAGCGCCGCGACGTGGTGCTGCGGATCGTCGAGCACTACCTCCGCCGCGCCCGCGCCGCCGCCGAGCTGTGCGCCCCGCGCCTGCCGGTCGCCGCCTACGACTTCACCCACCCCGCACCGGATTCCGCTGATTTCACCGGCCCCCGGGAGGCGCTGGACTGGCTGGAGACCGAACGCGCCAACCTGGTCGGCGGGGTGCGCGCCGCCGTCGGGCACCGCCTGCCCGCCACGGCGTGGCAGCTGGGGCACGCGCTGTGGCCGCTGTTCCGGTACGGCGGTCACCACGCGGACTGGCGCACCGTCGACGAGCTGTGCCTCACCGCGGCCCGCGAACTCGACGCCCCCGAACGCGAAGCGAGCACCGCGCGCAGGCTCGCGGCGCTGCACCACCGGCGGGGCGCGTGGGCGGAGTCGGCGCGGCTGCTGGAGCGCTGCGGCGAGCTGTGCGCCGCCACCGGGGACGCCTTCGGCAGCACCGACGCACACGACGCCCGAGCGGTTCTCGCGCTGGCGCAAGGCGATCCGGCCACGGCCCGCGCGTGCGCGCTGCGCGCCGAAGCGGGTTTCCGCGAGCTCGGCTTCCCGCGCGAGGCCGCGCTGGCGCTGCTGCTCGCCGGACAGGCGGAAGCGTCGGCCGGCGACGGACTCGATCACGTGCGCGTCGCCGAATCCCGGTTGCGGGAGTTCCGCGACGTGGACCCGTTCAACGCGGCGCGCGCCCGGATCGCGCTCGGCACCGCGCTGCTCGCCGCCGGTGCGCTCGCCGAAGCGTCCACCGCGCTCGACGACGGGGCGGCCGCGATGACCGAACTCGGATCCTCGACCGGGCAGGCGCTCGCGCACCGCGGACTCGCCGATCTCGCCGCCGCACGACGAGATCCGACGACCGAACGGCTGCACCTGACCGAGGCGGTACGGCTGTTCGACCACCACGGCGACGCGGCGGCGGGGCCGCTGCGGGACCGGCTCGGCGATCTCACCGGCCCGGCGTGACCCGCACCGGGTACGGCTCCCCCCTTGTCGACAGGTCTCGGACCGCGCGGCCCATCTCGGCTCGTGCCACGGCGCACGGTTCCCCGCCGGGGAAGCGACCGGGACGGCGCGGGCGTTGCACCGTGGCATGAGCCTGCACTTCTCCCTGATGGGGCCGGTCCGCGCTCGGCGCGACGCCGACGAGATCCCGCTGGGTCCGCGCCAGCAGCGCGCGGTCCTGGCGGCGCTGCTGCTCAACAACGGCCTCCGGGTGAGCAACGACCAGCTGATCGGCATGGTGTGGGACGACCCGCCGCCGAGCGCGGTGATGGCGGTGCGGACCTACGTCTACAAGCTCCGCAAGCTGCTGCCCGAACTGGAACTGGCGGGCAAGGACGGCGGCTACGCCGTCCGGGCCGAAACCGCGGACGACGGCACGGGGGAACCGCTGGAGGGCCTGCACAACCGGTACTTCGACGCTCAGCGGGTCAGGCTCACCCAGCGGCGGCTCAAGGCCGTGGAGGACAGGCTCGAACGCGAGCTCGACGCCCTGGAGCTGCGCGACCACGTCCACGCGAACCCGCTGCGGGAGCACGCACACGCCCTGCTGATGTACGCGCTCTACCGCGACGGCAGGCAAGCGGAGGCGCTAGACCAGTTCCACGAGGCGCGAACGCTGCTCAACGAGGAGCTCAGCATCGAGCCGGGCCCGGAGCTGCGCGAGGTCCACCGGAAGAACCTCGACGGCACGGCGAAGCACGTCGCCACGCCCGACCGGCTACCCCCGGAGCTGCCCGATTTCACCGGCCGGGCACGGGAGATCGCGCGGCTCGTGGCGGCCCTGCCCGGCTCGGTCGGCATCACCGGCATGCGGGGCAGCGGGATGACCGCGCTGGCGTCGAGTCGATGCTGGAATCGCTGGCCGACGTGCACCTCGTCGAACCGGTCGTGCTCGGCCGCTACCGGCTTCCTCCGTGCTTCGTGCGCACCTTCTTCGGCGCGAGCGCCGCGGCCACGTCTTGAACAGGCCGTACATGGCGGATTCACGTCCCGATGAGGGGACGCGACCACCGTCGCGGACATGACGACCAAGGAACTCGAAGGCAAGAAGGCACTCGTCACCGGCGCGACCTCCGGCATCGGCCGGGCGATCGCGGTGCGGCTGGCGCAAGAGGGCGCGACGGTCACCACCACCGGGAGGCGAGCGGAGCTCGGCGAACAGACCGTGCGGCTCATCGAGCAGGCGGGCGGGAAGGGCCGGTTCATCGCGGCCGACGTCGGCGAGCTCGACGACATCGCACGCCTCGCCCAGGAGGCGGGCGACGTCGACGTGCTCGTCAACAACGCGGCCACCGCCTCCTACACCCCCACCCCGCAACAGACGCCGGCCGTGTACCAGCAGGTGTTCGACGTCGACGTGCACGCCACCTACTTCCTCACCGCCGCGCTCGTCCCGAGCATGGTGGAACGCGGGCACGGCACGATCATCAACGTCTCGTCCATCGCGGCGGTCGCGGGCGCCCCGGTCGGCGCCGTCTACAGCGCCTCGAAGGGAGCCGTCGACGCGCTGACCCGTACGTGGGCGGCCGAGTTCGGCCCGCAGTGGATCCGCGTCAACGCCCTCGCTCCCGGCCCGGTCCGCACCGACAAGGCGCTCGAACTCGGGGCCGAGCTGTTCGAGCAGATGACTCCGACGATGCCGCTGCGGCGCATCGCGAGCCGGCCGAGATCGCGGAAGCCGCGCTGTTCCTGACCTCCGAGCGCACCGGCTACATCAGCGGCACGGTGCTCACCGCCGACGGAGGTTTCACCGCGATCTGACCGGCGGGCAGCGCCGAGCCCGCGCCGCACGGTAGGAAGCGCCTCCCGCGCCCGGAAGAACCGGGGCGGGAGGCGCTGACCCGAATCGGCGGGGGCGGATCAGTCCGCCATGAACTCCTGGATCTCGGCGAGCACGCGTTCGGGCTGCTCGTCGACGATGAAGTGGCCGGCGCCGGGGACCCAGCGCAGGTCCATCCGCTCCGCGTACCGCTCGTAGCCCTCCAACAGGCTCGGGGAGATCGCCGGGTCCGCGGTGCCGAACACCAACCGCGCCTCCGTCGACATCGGAGTGCGCCGGTACTTGCCGCGGCGGACCTGCGGCAGCTCCCGCAGCAGGAACGTGCGGTACAACGCCACCGAGGCCCTGGCCCGCGCGGGAATCCGCCAGCGCTCGGCGAACGCCGCGCGGTCCCGCCGGGACAGCGCGCCGCCCTTGATGGTGCCGAGCACGCCGCGCGAGATGAACGGCGTCCGCCGGATCAGCAGCGCGCCCAGCGGCGAGCCCACCACGACCTGGTACCAGAACCGCCACAGCGAGCGCACCGCCGCGGGCGACATCGACGGCCACGGGTGGGCGATGTTGAGCGCGAGGAACCGCTCGAACCGCTCCGGCGCGCGCATGCACGCGAGGAACCCGACCCAGCCGCCCCAGTCGTGGCCCACCAGCCGGACCCGGTCGAGCCCGAGCGCGTCGAGCAGGCCGATCAGGTCGGCGGCGAGGTTGTCCTTGTCGTAGCCGGTGGCCGGGGCGTCGGTCCAGCCGTGTCCGCGCAGATCGGGGGCGATGACCCGGTAGTGCTTCGCGAGCTCCGGGATCTGGTGGCGCCACAGGTACCAGTGCTGCGGCCAGCCGTGCAGCAGCACCAGCGGTGGGCCGTCGCCCGCCTCGGCGACGTGCACCCGCAAACCTCCGACCTGGACGTACCGGTGCGTCACACCGGCCACCTCCAGCAAAGCCGGTTCCGCCACCAGCTCACCTCCCCGCAAGACCATCCGGTACCCCACCACACCCCGCCCCCGATGCCAACCCGCGTCCGCTCGGCCGGAACGCGACGGACACCGCGAACCCGACCCGGCGAACGGACCAGTCCGCTGCGCCGACGACCGGGCAAGAGCGGCGGGGAGAACGGGCGTACTCGCGCACATCCCGGCCCGTCACCCAATAGACTGACGTCACGCGATCGGGAAGAGGGGTCAAGCGGGTGGAGTGGCAGTTCGGTCCTTATCTGGTCCAGGGCCTGATCGCGCGAGGCGGCATGGGAGAGATCCACCGCGCGCACGACACCCGCCACCAGCGGCCGGTGGCGTTGAAGCTGATCGCCGAGCGCTACGCCGGGGACGCCGAATTCCGCCGCCGGTTCCAGCGCGAAGCGCAGGCCACCGCGCGGCTGCGCGATCCGCACGTGATCCCGATCCACTCCTACGGCGAGATCAACGGCAGGCTGTACCTGGACATGCGGCTGGTGGACGGGTCGGACCTGGCCACTCGGCTCGACGCCTCCGGTCCGATGCCGCCGGACCGAGCGGTCGCGCTCATCGAGCAGGTCGCCCACGCGCTGGACTCCGCGCACGCCGACGGGCTGGTGCACCGCGACGTGAAGCCGTCGAACGTGCTGGTCAGCAGCAGCGGATTCGCGTACCTCGTCGACTTCGGCATCGCCTACGCGGCGAGCGCCGGAACCGCGCTGACCTCCACCGGGATCACGGTGGGCACGCTGGCGTACATGGCGCCGGAGCGGTTCGGCGAGGCGCCGGCGGATCCGCGCTCGGACGTGTACTCGCTGGCCTGCATGCTCTACCAGTGCCTCACCGGGCGGAAACCGTTCGAGCGCGACGCCACCGTGGCGATGATCAACGCGCACCTCAACGACGACCCGCCGCGCCCCGGCGTCACCACCCCGCACCTGGGCACCGCCTTCGACCCCGTGATCACGCGCGGCATGGCCAAGCAGCCCGCGCACCGGTTCGCCTCCGCCGGTGAACTGGCACGGGCCGCCCGCGCGGCGCTGGACTCGACCGGCCACGTCCCGCACCCCGCCGTACCGGGCGGCACCGCGCCGCAACGGGTGCCGCGAGGCCGCAGGAAGGGCCTGCTGATCGGCGCCGCCCTGGGCGCGCTGCTGGTGGCGGGGGCCGCCGCCGGGTGGGCGGCCATCACCCGTGGTGGCAGCGCGGACCCCGCGGCCGACTCCCCCGCTCCGACGGCGCCGTGGTCCTCGACCGCGCCGGCATCGCCCGACCTGGGGCTGTCGGTTCCGCTGAGCACCCCGCCCTGCGACGGCGGGTTCACCGTGGTCGTCGGCGCCGCGTTCGACGCGGACACCGCCCAGCAGCTGCTCGACGAGAACGCCGGCGCGCACTACCTCCACGTGCCCAGCACTCCGTGCGGGGCGTCCGCCACGACCTCGAAGACCGGCAAGGACATCTACTCCATCTACTACGGGCCGTACCAGGACCGGTCGAGCGCGTGCGCGGAATGGAACTCGGCCAGCGCCACCGCCGACGACGCCTACGTGAAGCAGCTGAGCCCGACCTCCGGCGGCGCCGCGGTCATCGCCTGCGGCTGAAGCCCGGCCGCGCACCGCGGGTGCTTCCGCGGACCGGCGGCGCGGCGGTCGCCGGAAGTGATTGGTCCGTCCGCCGGTACCGGGGCGGACGCCGCTGCGCCAGGCGGTGGGGATCCCGAAGATCCCACCGCCGCCACCGGAACGGGCTGCTAGAAAGGATTGGCGAGCGCGCAACCGGGGGGACGCACGGTGGACATCGACCGGACGCGGCGAGAGCTGACGATCTTCGCCGACTACCACAGCTTCGAGGTCCGCGACGCCCACGCGGACTACGACCTGGCCGCCATCAACGACACCGACGCCGATCTGCGCCGCGACCTGATCTCCAGCCGGGACGGCGTGGTCACCGTCGGCACCGCCCGCCGCAGGAATGTCCCGGTCACCGTCGAGATCGTCCCGGCGGCGCCGGAGTGCGACCTCGCGCCGTGGGACCACGTCACCGAAGCCTCCGTCGAGATCGCCAGCGGTCAGATCCTCGTGCTGGGCGGTTCCGACAGCAGGCGCAGCGCCCACCTGTTCGCCGTGCCGGTCGGCATCTACCGGGTGCGGACGCGCTGCGAGGGGTTCGGCTCGATCAGCGCGAACGGGGCCACCGGCAACGACGCCTACCACGTGCAGATCTGGCCCGGGTCCGCGCGCCGGACGGTCGTGCTCAAGCGCTTCACCGGCGGCCTCCCCACCCGCTGAGGGCACGACCGCCACCGACCCGCCCGGCGGCGCGTTCATCCGATCTTCGCGCGGAGCGCCGTTCAGCACGGTCGGTGCATATTGCACAATGAGCCGCATGGCCAGCGATGACAGCACCGCCGACGACCGGACTACCCCGGCGGAACCGCTCACCGAGCCCGAGCACCAGCGCGGCGAGCTCGAACCGTCCGCACCCGTCGAGGAACCGTCCGCGGCGGAGAAGCTCCAGCACACCCGGACCGCGGGGACCTGGGCCGCGGTCGTCGTCGCGACCATCGCGCTGATCGTGCTGCTGGTGTTCATCCTGCAGAACCTGCAGCCCACCTCGGTCACCTTCCTCGGCCTGCGCGGCGACCTCCCGGTCGGCGTCGCGCTGCTGCTGGCCGCCGCGATCGGCGGGCTGCTCGTGGCGCTCGTCGGCGCCGCCCGCATCCTGCAGCTGCGGCGCACCGCGAACCGCCGCAACCGCGCCGCGACGCACTGACTCCGCTCCCGGAACCGGCGAGGCAGCGCGCGGCACCTGCCAGGTCCAGACCTCCGCTTCGCCCGGTCGGCGTACATTTGACGCGGGCGCGCGCCGATTCGCGCGCCCGCAGCGTCAAGTCCGCCCCGGTTCGCCGGCCGCAGTACCGAGAGAGTTGATCGGGTGAGTGCCCCCACGGTGACCTCGCAGAACAGCGCCGAGGGGCAGCCCGGCAGACGCCTTGCCGGCGGAGCCGCCCGCTGGCTGCGGATCATCGCCGTCGTCGCCGCGGGCCTGCTGCTCTACGCGGCTTCCCCGCCGCGCGACCTGTGGTGGCTGGCGCCGCTCGCCGTCGCCCCGTTCGCCGCCGCCGTGCACGGGCGCCGCACCCGCGGCGGATTCGGCTACGGCGTGCTGTTCGGGTTCGCCTACATGCTGCCGCTGCTGGGTTGGATCCAGGACTTCCTCGGGAACCAGTTCGGCCCGTGGCCGTGGCTGGGCGTCGCACTGGTCGAGGCGGTGTTCCTCGGACTCGCCGGTGCCGGCATGGCGCGGGTGAGCAGCCTGCGCGGCGCTCCGGTGTGGATGGCGGCCGTGTTCGTCCTGTGCGAGGCGCTGCGCGGCGCGCAGCCCTTCGGCGGGTTCCCGTGGGGGCGGCTCGCCTTCACCCAGCCCACGGGACCGCTGCTGCCGCTGGCCTCGGTGGGCGGCGCCGTGCTCGTCACCTTCGCGGTGGCGTTGATCGGTTGCGCGCTCGGCGTCCTCGCGCTGCGGCTGCGCCGGTCCCGCACCCGGCTGATCACCCCGGTGGTCGCGGTGCTGGTACCGCTGGTGGCGGGCGCGGCGCTGTGGCCCACCGTCGACGTCGCCCCCGAAGCGGGCACCGCACGGGTCGCGACGGTGCAGGGAAACGCGCCGGACATCGGCCTCGACCTGCTCTACGAGGACGACGTGCTGCACGACAACCACATCCGTGGTGCCCGGCGGCTCGTCGAGGACGTCCGGGCGGGCCGGGTGCCGCGCCCGGACCTGGTGGTCCTGCCCGAGCAGGTCGGCAGCTGGGGCCCGACCCGCTACGACCCGGAGCTCAGCGCGGTCACCGCGCAGCTCGGCGTCCCGGTGATCGCGGGGGGTTTCGCACAGGACCCCGACGGAACGTTCCGCAACCGCATCGTCGAGTGGTATCCGGAGCGCGGCGCCGACGAGGAGTACGCCAAGCAGCACCTGGTGCCGTTCGCCGAGACGATCCCGATGCGCTCCGTCGCCCGCCTGGTCAGCCCCTTCGTCGACCGCTTCCAGCAGGACATGGTCGCCGGGGACGTGCCGGGCGTGCTGCAGGCCGGAGCGATCCGGCTCGGCGTCGGCCTCTGCTACGACGTGGCCTACGACGACGTGTTCACCGGTGCCGCCCGCGAGGGCGCCACCCTGCTGGCGGTGCCCACGAACAACGCCTGGTACGGACACTCCGAGATGAGCTGGCAGCACCTGGCGATGTCCCGGTTGCGCGCCGTGGAGCACGGTCGAGCCGTGGTCGTGTCCGCGACCAGCGGCATCAGCGCGATCATCCGGCCCGATGGGGTGATCACGGCTCGCTCGGAGCAGTTCACGGCGCAGAATCTCCACGGCGACGTGCCGCTGCGCACCGAACGCACCCTCGCCACGACGCTCGGAGCCGCGCCCACCTGGGTGCTCTCGCTCCTGGGCGTCGGCGCCCTCGCGGCCACCGCGCGGCGACGCGCGCACGACAAGAACTGACACGCCCGGTCACGCGCCACGCACTGGGGGACGTGTGACCCGAAGGAGGATCGCTATGACGGACCGGCACGCCCCCGATGGTGGAGCGGGGCTGCCCGGCTCGGCTCTGGTCGTCATCCCCACTTACGACGAGCGGGAGAACCTGGAGCCGGTCGTGCAGCGGCTGCACGCCGCGCTGCCGGCCGCGCACGTGCTCGTCGTCGACGACGCGAGCCCGGACGGCACCGGTGAGCTCGCGGACGAGCTGGCCGCCGCCGACGAACGGGTGCACGTGCTGCACCGCAGCGACAAGGCGGGCCTGGGTGCCGCCTACGTGGCCGGGTTCGATTGGGCGCTGGCCCGCGACTACGCCGCGGTGGTGGAGATGGACGCCGACGGTTCGCACCCGCCGGAGGATCTCGCCCGAATGCTGGCGATGCTCGGCCCGGACGGCACCGGCGCCGACGTGGTCATCGGTTCCCGCTACGTCCCCGGCGGCCGGGTCGTGAACTGGCCGTGGCACCGCCAGGCGCTGTCCCGCGGGGCGAACCTGTACTCGAAGTACGCGCTGGGCGTCCCGATCAACGACAGCACCGCCGGTTTCCGCGCCTACCGCAGGCACGTGCTCACGGAGCTGTCCTTGCACGACGTCGCCTCGCAGGGCTACTGCTTCCAGGTAGACCTGACGCTGCGCGCCGTCGAAGCGGGCTTCGCCGTCGTCGAGGTCCCGATCACCTTCACCGACCGAGAGTTCGGCGAATCCAAGATGAGCCCCGACATCGTCCGCGAAGCCCTCCTCCGAGTAACCAAGTGGGGCCTCCGCCGCCGAGCCACCCAGCTCAAAGCCCTACTCCCCCGCACCTGACCCCCGGCAAAGCGAGCCAATCCCACCCCACAGCCGAAGGCCATACCTCACGACGAAGCCGTGCATCAGGGGCGGGCGAAGCCACGCCTGCTCGGCGGCCGAAGGCCGTGCCTAGCGGCGAAGCCGTGCAGTGGGCGGCGAAGCCACGCCTGCCTTGCGGCCGGAGGCCGTGCCTGTATGTGCGAAGCACATAGCCCACGTCAAAAAGCCCTCACCCGCGGGTTCTCAGCTTCCTTCTCGCGAGGACAGCTTTTTCCCTCGTGGCGGAGCCACTTGGGAAAAAGATCCCGCAGCGAGAAGGAAGCTGAGGTTCCGCCACCCGACCACCAAAGCAGAACGAGCCGTCACCCCCCAACACACAAAGACGCCTGGGCTCCCCCGCACGGGGCCCAGGCGTTCGGTGTGCTCACCCGCTGGTCGCGGGGGTGCTGTTGTCGCTCAGGCGGAGTGGCTGCGCCGGCCGCGCAGCACTTCGAGCCGCTCGTTGAGCAGTTCCTCCAGTTCGGGGATGCTGCGGCGTTCGAGCAGCATGTCCCAGTGGGTGCGCGGCGGTTTGGCCTTCTTCTGCTCGGGCTCCGATCCGTCGATGATCTTGGATTCGGAGCCGTGCAGGCGGCACTCCCAGGTCGGCGGGATCTCGGCGTCGTCGGAGAACGGCACCTCGAACTCGTGATCCTTGGGGCAGGCGTAGCGCACCGTCCGGCGCGGTGCGAGGTCGTGGTTGCGGTCGGTCTCGTAGCTGACCGCTCCGAGCCGGCTGCCACGCAGAACGCGATCGGCCATGACGGTTCCTTTCACTTCGGCCCGGAGCAGTGTCCGGACGGGTTGTGCTCACCGAGTGCAACGACGGACGGACCGTCGCATGTTCCCGGCACGAGGCTTTCAGTTGCCGTCGGTGACGTTCTTCACTCGTCAACGACGTTGTCCCCTCTAGAGATGCAAGGAGGTCGCGTTCGTGACGCGTTCTCCTTCTCGCAACCTAGAGGTTGCACCGAACGGGTGATAGTGCCAGACAAGTTGTAACTAAGGGCAAGTTAACCTTCACTCTCTTGCTGAAATTGAAAGCGAGATCACCCGTGGACCGGCGGCGGTCGCCCGGGGCTCGATCACGTTGCGTGCCGACCACCCGCCCTCGACTGCGCGACGCTGCGTACCGGCATATGCCAATCATGCCGGTGTCCTCACTGAAACGCATCACCGGCACGGCCGAGCGCCGACATCGTTCACACCCGCTCCGGAGGACGGTTGCCGACCGCTTCGATGGCCCGGCGGACCGGCACCATCGACACCAGCACCAGGCCGACGACGAAGAAGAAGACCAGCGAGACGATCGCCAGCCGGAACGAACCGGTGGCCTGGCCGACTCCGGCGAAGACCAACGGCCCGAGCCAGGACGTGGAGCGCTCCCCGACCTCGTAGAGCGAGAAATACTCGGCCTCCTTGCCTTCCGGCACCATCTGGCTGAACAGCGAACGCGACAGCGCATTGGTACCGCCGAGCACCAGGCCGATCCCGACGGCCAGCCCGTAGAACTGGAACTGCTGGCCGGACTGGACGAAGTAGGCCGCGGCCAGCACGCCGACCCAGACCACCAAGCTGATCATGATCGTCTTCTTCGCGCCGATCCGGCTTGCGAGCAAGCCGTGCAACACACCGCCGACGAAAGCGATGAACTGCACGATCAGCAACGTGATGATCAGTGACTCCTGGGGCAGCCGCAACTCCATGTCACCGTACTGAGCGGAAACCTGGGTGACCGTCGCGATCCCGTCGGTGTAGATCATGTACGCGCCGAGGAACGCCAGCGTCAGCGGGAAGCTCCGCGCCTGCCTGATCGTGGAGCTCAGCTGCTTGAACCCGGCCGTGATCACCGAGGCGCCCCGCTCGGTCCCTTCGGGCGCGTGGTGGCCGCGCAGCGCCGCCAGCGGCAGCAGGGTGAACGCGGCCCACCAGATACCGGAGGTCACGAACACGACGCGGACCGCGGTGTCCTCGCTGAGCCCGAGCGCGTCGTGACCGAGGTAGAGCGCCAGCTGCAACGCCAGCGCGCAGCCGCCGCCGAGGTAGCCGAAGGCCCACCCGCGGGAGGACAACCGGTCGCGCTCATCGGCGTCGGCGATCTCGGGCAGGAACGAGTAGTACACGACCACCGACGCGCCGAAGCAGATGTTGGCGGCGATGAAGAAGACCAGCCCCCACTGCCAGTTCGACACGCCCACCAGCCCCAGCAGCGAGGTGGCCAGCGCGCCGCCGAAGGCGAAACCGGCGAGCATGCTCCGCTTGTTCTGGGTGCGGTCGGCGATCGCGCCGGTGATGGGCAGCACCAGCACCTGCACCACGGTGGCGACCGAGAGCAGGTAGCCCCACAGCGAACCGGCCGGGAACGCCAGGCCCAGCACGGAGATGTCGCAGCGCACCAGCGAATTGCCGCCGGGGCAGGCTCCGATCCCGTTGCGCGCGACGTCCGCGGTGGCGGCTTCGGTGGCCACGCTCGTCAGGTACAGCGAGAGGAACACCGTCGTCACCGACGTCGGGAACACCGAGTTGGCCCAGTCGTACCAGCACCAACCTCGCTGCTCGCGGCGTCGTCTCGCGGTGTCCGGCGCGAGACCGCCCTGCACGCTCATACCTCTCCGTCCTCAAGTGTTCACTCGATAGGGGTAACGGGGACTGTATCGGCTCCAGATCAACGCGCGGTCGCGGTGCGATGATCATGCTTCCGACGGCTCCTGATACCCCTATCTCCCCAGTTCATCGCGTTGGCCGGTGATGCGATCGCAGCCGGTCCGGCCGTTCGTGCGGCGCTCCCGCCCCAGCGCGCCGCGGGCGGTTCAGGACAGGTCGTCTCCCCGCTCCGCTTCCCGGAGGCCGCCCGGTCCGGTGCCGCCCGCGAACCGGTCGCCCAGCACGTCGCGCAGCACGTCGGGACGATCGGTGACCACTCCGTCGACCCCCAGGTCGAGCAGGTCCCGCATCTCCGACGCCTCGTTCACCGTCCACGTGTGCACTTCCAGTCCCCAGTGGTGCGCCATCCGGACGAACCGCTGATCGACGACGCGGATCCTGCCGTGCCACCGCGGCACCTGCGCGGCCCACCCGTCGATCCGCGACCGCAGGCCCCGGCCGCCGTAGCGCGACGCTCCCCACAGCGTCGCCGCGCTCCGCTTCCCCATCGACGTCAGCAGTTCCGAGCTCCCGCCCTTGCGCAGTTCGCGCAGCCGGCGCTCGTCGAACGACGCGAGGCAGACCCGATGCCACGCGTCGTGCCTGCGCAAGGTCTCCAGCACCGGCCGAACCGCGGCGTCCTCCTTGACGTCGATGTTCAGCAGCGCCTGCGGGAGTTCCTCCAGCACGTCGTCGAGGCGGGCGACCGGTTCCCGCCCGCCGACGCGGGCGGACCCGACCGCCGACCACGGCAGCCGACGGATCGTACCGCGCCCGTCCGTCGTGCGGTCCAGGTTCGGATCATGGTTCAGGACGACCACCTCGTCGGCCGTGGCGTGCACGTCGGTCTCGAGGTAGCGGTAGCCCTCGTCGACGGCGCGCCGCAGGGCGCTCATCGAGTTCTCCATGTCGTGCAGGTCGCCGAGGTGCCAACCTCGGTGGGCGAATGCGCGTGGCCAGGGTCCCTGCAGGAACGGGTGGGTCACGGGGGCTCGGGTCCTTTCACGACCGGGGATGCGGGCGGGATCGCCGCTCCACTCTGCCCGACGCGGCGCGCGCGGCGGCACCCGCACCGGCGTGGCAATGCGATGTTCGCCGAGAGGTCGCATTACGGTTGCGCACCGTGGACAGCCTGCCCGAGATCAATTCGCCCACCACCGAGACCGCCTCCAGTGGTGCCGCACCACCGGTGGCGGAGTCGGGGCGCCGTCGTGCGGACCGGCATTGCGCCTGGTGCGGGCGTCGACTGGCCGCCTCCGGGCGGCAAGGGCGGCCGCGCCTGTACTGCACGCAGTCGTGCAGGCAGCGCGCCTACGAGCGCCGGGGAGCGGTGCAGCGCTCGGGACTGCCGGAGGACGCGGTGGTGCTCTCGGCGGCGGAGATCGCGGACCTGCAGGACCGGCTGTTCCAGCTGCGCTGCGCGGCCGAGGACGTGGGCACCGCGGCCGAGGACGGCGCGAGCACCGAGGAACTGCGCAAGATGGCCGCCGAAGTGGTCTCGGTGGCCGCGGAGCTCGAACGCCTGCGCTGAGCACCCGCTCCCGTGCCTTTGGACCCTGGTTCCGCGCCGTCCCGGCGGGTCAGGCTCGAAGGCCGTGCGCGCGAAGGGGGTCAGGGTGTTCCTTCCCGCCAGAACCGTGCTCGCCGGTGTCGACGGTTCCGAGCAGTCGGAGCGCTGCGCCGAGTGGGCGACCGCGGAGGCGGCGCTGCTCGGGGCCTCGCTGCACCTGGTGCTCGCCTACGACACCGCGCACCGCCGGGAATGGGCGGACGAGCTGGTACGCGGCGTCGCCGCGCGGTGCCGCGCCGCCGAACCCGAACTGCACGTCCGCGCGCAAGCGGTGCCCGGGAATCCCGCCGAGGACTTGGTGGCGCGGTCCGCGGAAACGGCGCTGGTCGTCGTCGGGTCCCGCGGTCGCGGAGCGATCCGGGACGCGTTGCTGGGTTCGGTGAGCACCGCCGTCGCCACGAGCGCCGGTTGCCCGGCGGTCGTGGTGCGCGGGGCGGGCGAGCCGGGTCCCGGCCCGGTCGTCGTCGGCCTCGACCTGTCGCCCGCGAGCAGGCCCGCGCTGCACTTCGCGTTCGACTGCGCGGACCGGCGCGGGCGCGAGCTGGTGGCCGTGCAGGCGCTGCCCGACGCCTACTTCCTGCCGGCCATCCTCGACGACGCCGAGCGCCGCAGGCACCAGGAGGACGCGGAGGAACAGGTGAGCGGCCAGCTGGCGGTGTGGCGGGAGCACTATCCCGATGTCGTGGTCCGCCGGATCGCGACGGACCAGCATCCGGTGGAGTCGCTGTGCGAGCAGGCACGCGGCGCGCGGCTGCTGGTCGTGGGCCACCGGTCGCGGAGCACCCCGGCGCGGCCGGGCTCGGTCGCGCTCGGCGTGCTGCACCACTCGCCGTGCCCGGTGGCGGTGGTGGGCGATCAGGTCGGGTTGGACTGGTAGCCCGGCCGATCACTCCTGCGCGGACCGCGGTGCTCCGGTGGTCGGCCGTCCACCTCGCGCACCAGCTCGATCGCCCTGGCCAGCGTGCTCAGCCGTTCGTCGAGGTCGTCGCCCGCCGGGTAGAGCCGCACCAGGTCGACCCCGGCGTCGCGCCATACCCGCAGCCGTTCCCGCACCATCGGCCCGGTGCCGATCAGGGTGGTGGCGAGCACCATGTCATCGGTGACGAGCGCCGCCGCGCCCGCGCGGTCGCCCGCCTGCCAGCGGTCGCGGACCTCCGCCGCGACCTCCGCCCAGCCTTGGCGGCCGTAGGCCCGGTTGTAGAAGTTGGTCGATGCCGAGCCCATCCCGCCCAGGCTGAACGCGAGCGCTTCCTTGCGCGCCGCCACCATCGGGCGCAGCGCGTCCTCGTCGCGCGCGAACGCCACCTCCGCGCCTTGGCACACATCCAGGTCCGCTCGGCTGCGCCCGGCGTCGCGCAGTCCCTCGTCGAGGTGCGCGAAGTAGGCCTCCACGGCGCCTTCCGGCACGAAGCTGGTCCCGAGCCACCCGTCGGCGATCTCGCCGGTCAACCGCAGCATCGCGGGCGACATCGTCGCCAGGTAGATCGGGATCGGATGTTCGGGCCGGGCGGAGAGCCGCATCGGCACCGCCTCTCCCGGCAGCGGGATGGTGAACTCGCGGCCGGAGTGGGCGATCTTCTCGCCCCCGAGGGCGGCTCGGACGATCTGCACGGTCTCCCTGGTCCGGCTGCGCGGCCGCGCGAAGGGGACGCCGTGCAGCCCCTCGATCACCTGCGGCCCGGAGGCTCCCAGCCCGAGCAGGAAACGGCCACCGGACAGGTTCGCCAAGGTGATGGCGGTCTGCGCCACCGCGACGGGAGTGCGCGTGCCGACCTGCATGATCCCGGAGCCGAGCAGCATCCGGTCCGTCTTCGCCGCGTAGTGGCCCAGCACGGAGGGCGCGTCGGAACCCCAGGCCTCGGCGACCCAGCACACGTCGAGCCCCAGCTTCTCGGCCTCCACCACGAACGCCACGTGGTCCCCGCCGCCCCCGGATGCCTCGACCGTGGTCGCCGTGCGCATCAGGCCGCCCGTTCCGCGGTGCGCTTGAGGAGTTCGAGGGTGGCGCCCATGTTCTCCGCCAGGTCGGACAGCCGCCGGAACACGATCTTCTGCTCCTTCTCCGGCATCCGCTCGACGGCCATCGTGAGCCCGGAGCGCCCCGGCCCGATCCGCACCCGGTAGCTCAGTTCGGTCCCGCCGTCCTGCGGTCGCAGGGCGAACCGCCAGGTCGCGAGGGGCTCGGCGGGGTCCTGCACGGCCCAGGCGAAGGCGCGGCCGGGCTCGCACTCGACGACGTGCGAGGTCGTGGTCCACTCCCCCAGCACGTCGTTGCCGTTGTGCCCGCGGAAGCGCGCGCCCAGCGCGGGGCCGGTCGCCCCGTCGAGCCACTGCACGGAGCGCAGTTCGCGGCTGCCGCCGGGCAGCAGTTCGATGTCGGACACGACCGGCCACACCTGTTCCGGAGTGGCGGCGACCCAGGTCCGCACTTCGGTACCCGGCCGGTCCGCGAGCCGTGCTCCAGTCCACTCCATCGTCGACCAGGCCTCCGCTGTTGCTCCCAGTAGATCGTTGTTGAACACCAGAGTTTCAACATGAGACCGACAAAGTCAACCAGGCTGCCCACCCGGCGAACACGTGCCAGGAGGCATCGCGAGACGGAGGCGGACCTCGGTGATCGCCGGGGGATTCCGGCGAACGGCACCGGAGCCGTCACTCCGGTTCGGCACCGAACCGACGCACGACGTCGGGACGCCGGGCCAGCTTGGGCGGGAACCCGGGCCCCATCCGCATCTCGCTGTCTTGCGCGCGCATCGGCCGGGCGCACTCCGCGCACACGACCTCGGCGTGGCTGTCGTGCCCGCAAGGGTGGTGGTGGAACGTGATCGGCGGCCCGTCCGCGTCGGCGAGCCAGCGGTCTCCCCAGGTCGCCATCGCAGCCAGCACGGGGAAGAAGTCGCGGCCCTTGTCGGTGAGCACGTACTCGTACCGCTCCGGCTCAGCCTGGTAGCGCTGCTTGGCCAGCAGCCCTTCGTCCACCAGCAGGCGCAGCCGGTCGGTGAGGGTGTTGCGCGCGATGCCCAGTTCCTGCCGGAACTCGTCGAAGCGCCGGAACCCGTAGAACGCCTCCCGCAGCAGCAGCGTCGTCCAGGCGTCGCCGAGCAGGTCCGCGACCCGCGCGATCGAGCAGGGCCAGTTCCCGAACGAAGTCCGCCGCATGCCCGTCAACATACGCACGCCCACCCCGCGGAGCCCCGGCGCTGCACCCCGGCCGTGGGGGCGCGGGTACGTACCATGGACGGGTACCAGGAAGCGGGGACGTCATGCGCACCACGGCACCGATCGGCGCGAACAGGCCGGTCAGCGGGCCACCCGCCGATCCGTGCGGTCGCCTGGTCCGGTATGATCAACCGCGAACCGCGAACCGCGAACCGCGAACCGCGAACCGCGAACCGCGAACCGCGAACCGCGAACCGCGAACCGCGAACCGCGAACGGGCCTAGCCGGGGCGGTACCGCTCGGGGCAGCATGGTCCGGTGCACGCTCGATCACCGGAAGTCACCATGACCGGTGAGCCGCCGCAGCCGCTGGTCACCGAGGACGAGCCGGTGCACGGCACGTTCGGCTGCGAGCGCACGGTCCTGGTCATCGCACGCACCATCACTTCGACCGCTCGGCTGCTCGACGCACTCCGGTTCTTCCGGGACGACTTCCGGGTGGACCTGGTCTTCACCGTCAACGACACCTCGCGGCACAGCACCGGAGTGCACGAGCTGCTGCGCGATGCGCGAGCCGACCGGATCGTCCCGTGGGACCAGGTGCGGAAGGTCCCGTACGCGCTGGCGATCTCGGCGAGCGAGAACATCGACTTCGACGAGCTCGACCTCTCCCGGCCGGTCGTGGTGCTGCCGCACGGCATCGGGTTCAACAAGTACGTGCCCGACCCGAAGACGGGCGGCACCCGCCTCGCGGGCCTGCCCTCGGAGTACGCGCTGCGCACCGGCAACGTGCTGGTGACGTTGGCGAACGAAGCGCAGGACCGGCAGCTGCGGGCGGTCCGGCCCGAGGTCGCGGGCAGCACCGCCGTCGTCGGCGACCCCACCTTCGACCAGCTGCGGGCGAGCCTCCCGCTGCGCGACCGCTACCGGCGGGCGCTGGGCCTGCGCGGCCGGAAGCTGGTGCTGCTGAGCTCAACGTGGCGCGAGGAGGGACTCCTGGGCACGCATCGCGGGCTCGCGGAGCGGTTGCTCGCGCAGCTGCCCGCCGACGAGTACGCCGTGGCGTTGGCGATGCACCCGAACATCTGGTCCTGGTACGGCGAGCTGCGGGTGCGGACCTGGTTCGCCGACGCCGTCGACGCTGGCCTGCTGTTGCTGCCGCCCGACGGCGGCTGGCAGGCAGCGCTGGTCGCCGCGCACCAGGTCGTGGGTGATCACGGTTCGGTGAGCCTCTACGCCGCATGCCTCGGAAAACCGTTGCTGCTGGCCGCGTTCGGAGCGGAGAGCGTGCCCGGAACTCCCATCGAAGTGCTCCAGCGCGGCGCGGACCACCTCGACGTGCGGGGCGACGTGCTGGAACAGCTGGAGCGTTCCTCCCGCGAACACGACCCCGAGCGGTTCGCCGCGCTGTCCGAGCAGGTGTTCGCGCACCTCGGCGACGCCTCCCGCGTCCTGCGCGACGTGCTCTACGACCGCCTCGGCCTGCCCACTCCCGACCGGGAAGCGCCGCTGCTGCGCCCGGCGGACCCCGCGCCGCACCGGCTCGAACCGGCCTCGTTCGAGGTGTTCACCGAGTTCACCGCGCCGGACGCGGTCGTGCTGCGCCGCTACCCGGCGGCCGTTCGGCGTGCGGACGACCCGGCCGATCTCGACGGAGGTGCGCAGCGGCACCTCGCCGTGGACGAGGACGAACCTCGGCTGGCACGGCACCAGTCCGCCGCGGTGCTGGCGCGCGGCGCGGTGACGGACGAGGCGGACGCGCTCGCATGGCTGTCCCGGTCCGGCATCGACTTCCCCGGCGCCCGGATCCGTGCCGCCGCGACCGCGGACGGCTGCCTCGCGACCGTCCGCAATGGACCGGCGGTGCGGATCGCGACGGATCGCCCCGCCGTGGCCATGCTCGCCGCGTCGGCGCTGTACGCACTCGTCGTCGCAGGGCGGCGCGCTCAGCAGGTCACCGTGGTGTCCGGTGCGCAGGAGTTCCGGATGACCGTGTCCGAGCGCTGACGGGCGCTCAGCCGAGCCGTTCCAGCTCCGCCCGCAGGTCCGCCGCGCGGGGCCCGCCGAAGCTCTCGTGCACGGCGAGCGCGGCGCGCAGGTTGTCCCGTTGCAGCGCCACGTCTCCACGAGCGGCGGCGACCTCGGCGAGCCGTTCCCTGGCCTGCGCGGCGTAGTAGTGGTCCTCGCCCGCGATGAGCACCGAGATCGCCTCGTGCAGCACATCGTTCGCGGCGTCGAGTTCGCCGAGCCCCGCGTGGGCGACGCCGATACCGGTGAGGGCGCGCCCCGCCATCCGCTCGTCCGGCACGTCCCTGATCAGCCGCAGCGCCTCGTGCAGCGTCTCCAGGGCTCGCCGGTGCTCACCGGACGCGTCCAGGCTGCACCCGAGGAAGTACGTCACGAACGCCCGGCCTCGCAGGTCCCCGGCAGCGACGAACAGCTCCAGCGCCTGGCCGTACGCCTCGACCGCCGTCGCGCTCCGCCCGGTCGCGTCGCGGTACCGGCCCACGAGTTCCCACACGGAGGCCAGCAAGCGCGGCTGCCCGAGTCCCTCCGCCCGCGGCAACGCGGCGTCGAGCTCCGCTTCGGCGCGTGCGAGCTCACCGAGGTCGGTCAGGGCGCGGGACACGAAGCTGCGCAACCGGGCGACCGCGTCAGGCCGCTCGTCGAGTTCCGCGGCCCGCACCCCGAGTTCGGTGGTCGCGACCCATTCCAGCAGGTAGCGGCGGTTGACGTAGAGCGCGGTCATCGCCTCGGCCAGCTGCCACGCCGCGCGGTGCAGCCCACCGTCCACAGCGGACCGCAGCACCGCGGCCAGCGTCGCGCGTTCGGCGTCCATCCAGCTCATCGCGTCCTGCTTCGCGCGCTCACCGGTGAACGGCTGCTCCTGTCCCGCGAGCAGTTCTGCGTGGTCGGTGATCCGCAGCCTGCCCGGTCCGAGGATCGCCAGGTCGGCGAACGCGGCCCGGTGCAGGCAATGCCGCACGATTCGCCGCAACGTCGCGGCCCGGGACTCCGCGGAGTCGTGCTGCTCGGCGCAGGCCCGCGCGTGCGCCCGCACCAGGTCGTGCATCCGATAGCGGCCGCTGCCGTCGTCGACCACGAAGTGCGCGTCCAGCAAGGCGACCAGCGCCCGGCGCGCCCGAGCCGGTACCTCGGCCGCGGCGCGCACCAGGTCCAGGTCGAAGTCGCCGACCGGCACCAGGCCGAGCCGCCGGTACAGTTCCGCGGCCTCCGGCGGCAGCATCTTGTAGGCGACGGTGAACGGCGAGGTCAGCTGCGACCCGTCCGCCCGGTTCTCCGCGACGAGCTCCGCCACCGGCAGGCTCGGATGTGCGCGCAGCGCGGCGGCCATGATCCGCAGCATCTCGGGGAAGCCGCCGCAGAGCCCGGCGAGCTCGCGCATCGCCGCCGGTTCCTGCTCGGCCCGGCGGGCACCGCACATCGCCTGCATGAGTTCGCTGCCTGCCTCGTCGCCGAGCGGGTCGATCTCGACCACCGAGGCTTCGTCGAGCAGCAGGTCGCTGAGCCGCCGGTTGCTGGTCACCAGCACCGAACTGCCCGGCGCCTTCGGCACGAACGGCTCCACCTCGGCGGGTTCGGCCACGTCGTCGAGCAGCACCAGGACCGGCGATCCGCTGGTCCACGTCTGGTAGAGACCGGCGCGCCCGGCGAACGTGGACGGCAGCACCTTCTCCTGCACGCCCAGCGAACGCAGGCAGTCCGCGAGCGCATCGCTGACGGCGACACCGTCGGGTCCGCGCAGCTTCCCGAGGTCCACGAAGAGCTCGCCACCGGGATAGGCGTCGACCTCACCCGCCACGTGCCGAGCCGTAGCGGACTTCCCCACACCGGGCAGCCCGGTGAACATCACGATCTTCGAGCCGGGCTTCCCGTCGCTGTGCGCGAGCAGTGCGCGGGCACGGGTGCGCTCCCGGTCGCGATTGACGAACTCCCCCGTCAGCGGATGGATCTCACGCGGCACGCGCACCGGTGTCGTACCGATGTAGGTGTCCCCGTAGTGCGCGCCGGTCTGCACGACCGGACCACCGGCCGCGCCGGACACGGAGTTCGCCTGCTGCGGCCGATCGTCCATGCGCCCATCCTCATCACCCGGCGGTAGTCGGCTCCCCACGGTACGCGAGCAGCCCGCGCAGATCAGCCGGATCGCAGCTCACGACGAAGTGCGCAACCGGGGCGTCGACGCGCTCCGAAGCGGTGCTCCAGGTGATCGCTTCGGCTCCGCGATGTCCCCGGCAGCGGAAGGACCACCTCGCCGCCCGGTTCCGCACGCGCGCTCGCGATGCCGAGCTCGTTGTCCTCGCGCAGATCAGCACGCCCCGCACGCTCGGCCACGACGGCGAGTTCCAGCCGCGCCCGCACTTCGTAGAAGTGGTCACCACCGGAATCGCGACCGCCTCCGGCAACGACGCGACGGCGTCGCCGAGCAGGTCCGCGCCCCGCTCAGGGCCGGTTCCCGAACGAAGTCCGCCGCCCACCCCCGCGGAGCCCGCCTCACCGCCCCTGGTGCGGGGTGCGCACGGTGCCGAACTGGGTGCTGTTGAGGTTCTGATCGGCGAACTTCACCGCCACGGCGCCCAGGATCTCGGCCATCGCCGCGGCGGCGGGAGTGGGATTGCGATTCGCGGGGCGGGCCAGCAGGATTCGCCGGATCGGCGCGGGCACTCCGGTGGCGAAGCGCACCAGCCGGACGTCGCTGCGGCGGTTCGTCATCGCAAGCCTGGGCGCGATGGCGATGCCGAGCCCGGCGGCCACCATCGCCTGCGCCTCCTGGTAATCGTGCGACTCGTACCCGATGCGCGGTTCGAAACCGGCGCGCCGACAGCTGCGGCGCAGCACTTCCGCAACGGGATGGTTGTCCGCGCGGATGATCCACTGCTGTTCGGCGAGATCGGTGAGGCCGATCTCGCCGGCTTCGAGCAGCTCCGAGTTCGCGGGCACCACCAGCACGGTCGGATCGTCGAGCAGGTGGCGCACGATCAGCGAGGGGTCGTCGACGCGGTTCCACTCGTAGTCCCACAGCATCGCGAGTTCGATCTCGCCGGTGTCGAGCCGGTCGAGCAGGTGCGCCAGCAGTCCGGAGTGCACCTTGACGTGCAGGCTCGGGTGCTTGCGGGCGAAGCGGGTCAGCGCCGGGGGCAGCAGCGACGCGCTCACCGTGGGGAACGAACCCAGCCGCAGCGTCCCGCGGTCCAGCCGGGCGAGCGCTTCCAGATCCGCGTCCGCGCCGCGCAGCTCGCGGCGGATCGCCCGGCCCCTGGCGACGAGGGCTTCGCCCGCATCGGTTAGCCGGACTCCGCGCGGCAACCGGTGCAGCAGGGGCTGACCGAGGTCGGCTTCGAGCCTGGACATCTGCTGCGAGGCGGCGGACGGCGTGACCCCGGCCGCGTCGGCGGCCGCGGTGAGCGATCCGCGTTCCGCGACCTCCACCAGCAGCAGCATCCGCCGGACGTCGAGCATGCGCTTCCTCCTGCCGAAACGGAGCCGGTCCAGAGCGAGCCTTGAGCTGTGCTTAACGGCATCTTAGAAAACGAACATTGTCCTCAAGCCTACCTCTCGCCACTGTGGACCTCGCCCGAATGGTTCGGAACAACGGAGAAGCCCAGTGCACATACCGGCGACCTTGGTGCGGGGCGGGACCAGCAAGTGCTGGTTGTTCGCCCAGGAGAACGTGCCGGACGACATCGCGGAACTGGAACGGCTGCTGGTCGACGCCTACGGTTCCGCGGACCCGGTGCAGCTCGACGGCGTCGGCGGCGCCACCCCGACGACCTCGAAGGCCGCCGTGGTCTCGGCCTCGCAGGCACCCGGCGTGCACGTCGACTACCTGTTCGGCCAGGTCGGCATCGGGGTGCCGCGCGTCGAATGGGGAAGCAACTGCGGCAACTGCGCCACCGCCATCGCGCTGTGGGCGGTGGCGCGCGGGCTCGTCCCGCCCGACGGGGACCGCACTCGTGTGGTCATGCGCAACACCAACACCGGAGCCGTCCTGGAGTCCGATGTGGACACCACTGGCGGCGTGGTGCACGAGTTCGGCGACCATACGGTGCCCGGCACCAGAGCCGGGGGCGTCGCGGTGGGTCTGACATTCCTCGATCCGGGCGGCCGCACGACGGGTGCGACCCTGCCCACCGGGCGGGCGCTCGACGTGCTGCGTGCGGGCGACGACGACTTCCCGGCGACGCTGGTCGACGCCGGCGCACCGGCGGTGCTGGTCCGGGCGGGCGCGCTCGGCGCCAGCGGAACGGAATCCTTGGAACGAATGCGTGACCTGGTGGCTCCGCTGCGCCAGGTCCGGCGAGCCGCGGCCCACCTGATCCTGCCCGGCCACGACACCGGCGACGCGGTGCCGAAGGTCGGCATCGTGGGACCACCGGCCGACTACATCAGCACCACCGGCGAGCGCATCGACGCGCGATCGCACGACGTGTCGGTGCGGATGTTGTCCATGAACAGCCCGCACCCGGCGATCGGGCTCACCTCGGCCGTGGCCGTGGCCGTGGCCGCTTCCTTCCGGGGCAGCACCGTGCACGACGCGGCCGGGTCGCCGAGCTCGACCGCCACGCGGATCGGGACCGCGGCCGGGGTGGTGACCGTGGCCTGCGACGACCTCACCGACTCCGGCCCGCGACGGGTGACCATCCGACGCGCCGCCCGGGTGCTGTGCGAGGCGCGCATCCACATCCCGGACTCGGCGCTGCCGCAGCCCGCATAGGAATTCCTCCCAGATGATCGGTGCGGTGGTGGAGCGGATCTTCCGCTGCGGGACTCCAACGGCTCCGATGACCGACCGCCGCGTCGCACGCCCGCCTCCACCGCGTCGCGCCCCGACCCAGCACTGAGGACAACGATGTCTGCTGAACTGATCTCCATCGGCGCACTCGCCGTGATGTTCGTGGTCGCCACCGTGCTGCCGATCAACATCGGCATCCTGGCGTTCCTAGGCGCGTTCGCCGTCGGCACCGCCTCGCTCGGCTTGTCCGAGGACGAGATCTTCGCCGGATTCCCCGCCTCCCTGTTCGTGACGATCGTCGGGGTGACCTACCTGTTCGCGGTGGCACGGCGCAACGGCACGGTGGACCTGCTGGTCTCAGCGGGGGTGCGGCTGGTGCGGGGCGAGGTGGCGCTCATCCCGTGGGTGCTGTTCGCCGTGGCCTGCGTGCTCACCGCGTTCGGCACGTTCACCCCGGCTGCCGTGGCGTTGCTGGTCCCGGTCGGCATGAACTTCGCCCACCGGCACCGGATGAGCCCGCTCATGATCGGCATGATGATCATCTGCGGCGCGCACGCGGGAGCGTTCTCGCCGATCGCCGTGTCCGGGGTGCTGGTGTCGGGGATGCTGGCGGAGACCTCGCTCGCGGTCGCGCCGCACGTGCTGTTCCTCGCCAGCCTGGGATTCAACTTCGCGCTGTCGGCGGTCACGTTCCTGCTCCTGCGCCGCTCGGCGACCGTCCCGGCCGGAGAGCCCGAGGAAGCGCCCTCCGTCGAGCAGGCGGGCGCCGGGATCACCTGGAGGCAATGGCTGACGCTGGCCTCGCTGCTGGCTTTAGCGGTGGGCGCGCTGGTGTTCCAACTGGAGATCGGGATTCTCGCGCTCGCCGCAGGCACGCTGCTGACCCTGGTGGACATGCGCGCCCAGGCGAAGGCGGTGGAGGGCATCAGCTGGTCGACGATCCTGCTGGTCGCGGGGATGGTCACCTATGTCGGCGTGCTGGAGAAGGCGGGCACCATCGATCTGATCTCGCACCAGGCGGCGTCCTCCGGCGCGCCGCTGCTGGTGGCGCTGCTGCTGTGCATCGTGGTCGCGGTGGCGTCCGCGTTCGCGTCGTCGACCGCCATCCTCACCGCGATCATCCCGGTCGCCGTGCCGCTGCTGCTCTCGAGCCACCTGAGCGCGGCGGGCCTGGTCGCGGCGCTGGCCGTGTCGACGACCATCGTGGACGTCTCGCCGTTCTCCACCAACGGCGCGCTGGTGCTGAGCAACGCGCGGGGTGTGGACAAGGACGCCTTCTACCGGCAGGTCATCGGCTACTCCGCCGGAGTGGTCGCCCTCGGCCCCGTGTTCGCCTGGGGCGCGCTGGTTCTGCCGGGCGCGATGTGAGCACCGGATGTGAGGACGACCGCCGGGTGCTCGACGTCGATCGGCTCGCCCGGTGCGGCCATGCGGGGGAGCCGACTTCGTCGAATTCGGCCGAGACGGTCGCGTCGATCGTCCGGTCCGCCGCAGCGGGCGTCCGGTTCCCGGTGCACGGGGTCCGCTTCCGCGGTGAACGTGTGGACCAGGGTGAACAGCACCGCGCAGGAGCTCGATCACATCCGGTCCACACGTCGGTCACCTCTCGGCGTCGCGGAACGGGCGGGTCAGCTCCGGTGCGCCACGGCGGCGTCGGCGACCGGCACGGTCCCCAGCACCAGGTCCTGCCCGGCGTCGACGGTGCAGGTCAGGTCGAAGGTGCCCAGCGCGGTGTCCGAGCCGTCGGCCTTCTTCGGGGTGAGTTTCGAGGTGAACGTGTCCGCGACCGCCACCGTCGCGTCCCCGGCGGCGTCCGGCGTCACCGCGGGCACCGGGCCGGCGGCGGTCACCACCAGCGGGCCGGACTCGGGGATCGGCGTGCTGGGCACCGGCAGGTCCTGCATCACCACGTCCTGCGCCGCACCCGCCCCGTCGGTGACCACGGCGTTCACCGTGGCGGAGCCTTCTACCGTGGCCGCGCCGAGCAGGTCGAAACCGTTGACGGTCTCCTCCGGCACGCTCACCGTCGCGGAGAAGTCGGTCGCCTCGATGGGCTGGCCCAACACCGCCGCGTCCGGCAGCGTCACCGCGATGTCCGTGCTCACCTGGCCGTTGCCGATGAGCGGGAAGGCGCAGGTGTAGCTGAGCGTCTTGGTCACCGGCGCGGCCGACGCCACGCCCGCACCGGCTGCGGCGACACCGACGGCCAGCACCGTCCCGGCCACGACAGCGAGACCACGGCGTGCCGCCAAGGCGAATTCGACATTCTTGTTCACAGTTCCTCCAGTCTGCGCACAGCCGTCCCGAACATGCGGGAACCGCTGCTCCTGAATTCATTCCGAACCAGTAGAGAAAACGCACCACTGCACAAGGAAGTACTGGTGCCGCAACGAATCCGGCACCGATCAGAGCGAATAGACCCGCAGCAATTTCGACTTCTGCTCGCGGATTTCGGAGATTACCGAGAGGAAACTCCCCGCACAACATCCGGTAATGAAAATCCGAAGGAAACCGCCGAAACCGGGCGATCCTTGTCATCTCGCTCATAACGACCGTCCCCGCGACGCGCACCGGCGGACGAAGCGAGCGGCGCCGGCGACGACGCAGATGCTCATCGGGGACCGGATCGTGACTGTTGCACCGGCGGCCTGGCATGACACCCTCAGCGGCAACCCTGCCAAACACGGGAGAAAGTCAGGTTGGCAAGATACGGAGTCCGGGTGACGGCTGCGGCTCGCACCGGAGCACGACAGGAAGGAACCAGGTGAACGCCGACACCGCACAGGTCGACGACCTGCGACTCATCGCCCTGCCCACCGCGCTGAACTGCACTGACATCTTCGTGCGCTTCACGCTCAGCGAGTGGTCGCTTCGGCCGCTCGCGGACGAGGCCGCGCACACCACCGGTCTGATGGTGGACGCCGCGGTGCAGGCCTCCGATCCGAACTCGCCTGGGTTCCTCACGATCAGATTGCGATTGCGCGGCGATTGCCTGGTCATCGAGGTCGAGGACGAGACCAAGGGCGGGGCTCCCGCTCAGTTGAAGGAATTACAAGGAATGCGCACCGGAGTGGAACCGCTCGGCGGCCGCGGCAACCGCCGCTGGTGCGAGCTGGCACTGCCGCCGGGCATGAGCGCCTCCGCGGTGCCGCTGCCGCGGCGCGAGAAGCGACGCTCCCCCGCCGCCGAGGCTCTCGGCGACGAGCCCGACGAGCTGGACCCGCAGGTCATGCAGCGACTGCTGTCCGGTTTGAACAACGCGGGCGGCGGCCACCGCAAGCCTGACTGAGCACCGCTTCCGCGACCAACCTAGAACAGGCCCACGCCTGGACCCCCTCGGCGTCCAGGCGATTCGGCCTGTCCGGATGCCGGTGCGCGTCGCGCGGGCCAACGACCACCGGCCCGCTCCACGCGGCCGATGGCGAGCGGGCGGGGCGCGCATTCGGCCGATCATCGGATTTCCCGCGTCCTTTCGGATCGAACGTCGGCGGTGGCGAATCGTCGAGCGGGCCATCGCCGAGGATCGAATACTCGGCGATCAGGGAATGCGCAGGCGCGCCAAGACGGCCTCCGGTGACAGTTCCGCGAGATCGCGATCGGCGCGCCACCTCGCCAGCACGGCGGAGGCCGCCTCCGCCAGTTCCGCGGGCAGCCCCGCCGCCTCCAGCGTGCGGGCGATCTCCCGCATTTCCGGTTCCCACCGCCACGCGCGTGCTGCCACGCTCGGCAAGTAGTCGCGTTCAGCCAGGATGCGACCGGACATTCGCTCCGCCTCGCCCAGCAGGGCATCGGTGACGTCGTGCTCGTCAGCCAGGGAATGCGCGACGGCCGCCAGCACCCGGCTCGCCTTCTGGAACGACGCGAACGCCATCTTCAGCGCGCTCGCCCGCCCGATCGCCTCGCCCAACCCCACCGGTTCGAGACGGGAACCGGCGAACAGGCCCGCGAGGAACCCCACCTGCTCGGTCGCACCCGCCAGGTACAACCGCGCGGTGTGCGCGGCGTCGGGCGGCGGGCCGATGATCGCCCCGTCGACGACGGTGATGCCTGCGCCCGTCAGCACCGCCGCAAGGCCCCCCACCGTCTCGGGCGCGATCGCGTTGGCGTCCACGTACACGCCGTCGTAGCCGATCTCCGCGACCGATTGAGCCACGTCGAACGCGGTGGCCGGTGGACACACCGAGAGCACCGCGTCGCAGCGGGCCAGCAACTCCGGCAGCGCGCCCACCTCGTGCAGTCCGGCTCGCACGGCGCGATCTCTGCTCTGCTCGCTGCGGCCCTGCGAGCACCACAGGACGGTGTGGCCGCGGCTGCTCAGCTGCACGGCGACCGCCGCTCCCATGGCTCCCGGATGCAGCACGCCCACCGTCGACGGCTTCGCGCCCGTCATCTCGCGCCCTCGAACAACTCGGCCTGCTGCGAGGACTCGCAGCACGACACCACTTGTTCCCGCAGTTCCCACGCCAACGACGTGCCGTGCAGGTGCGGCCGTTGCAGCACCTGGCTGATTTGGCGCAATCGCCGAACCACGCTGTCCGTGCGGCGCCGCCCGGTCACCTCCAGCACCGCACGCACCTGTTCGGCCGCGCCTTCCAGGTCGTCCTGGCCGAGCCGGGCGACCGCCAGGTCAAGGCGGGCCAAGCTCATCTCTCCGATCCGTCTCCGTTCCGCCGGGTCCCGCCGGTAGAGCTCCACCGCCTCGGCCGCCGCCCGTTCGGCCTGCGCCAAGTTGGCGCGGTCGCCCAGCCACAACCAGGTGGTGGCGCTGTAGAACGTCTGCTTGGCCACCGGGAAGGTCATCAGCCCGCCCGGTTCGTCCTCACCGACCACCTCGGTCCTGGCCCGGTCGGCCCGGCGCAGCGAGTCCTCGGTGGCGCGCTGATCGCCGAGCCGCGCGTGCGCGCGCGCCTCGATGGACGCGAGCCGCACCCGCGGCGTGCCCGCCTCCGGCTCGTAGCGCCAGCCCTGCGCCGCGAGCGCCACCGCGTCGCGGGGCCGTTCGTCCCAGTACGCGACGAGGCTCTGGGTGCCGCGGATCCACGAGCGGAGCGAGTTGTTGCCCGCCAGTTCGGCGCACAGGAAGGCCGTGCGCGCCTGCGTCTCGGCCGCGGCGAGCCAACCGAGGTCGAAGGAGGCGTTGGCCAACACGCCGCAGACGACGCCGCCGACCAGGTACAGCTCTTGAGACTGGGCTGGACGCTGCCTTCCTTCCAGCAGGTCGAAGATCCTGTCCCGGAGTTCGCGCAGTTCCACGAACAGCGGGTACACCGGACGATTCGGGTAGCTGGTGACGATCCGGCCCACATCCGCGCGGAACTGCTCCAGGCTGTGGGGACCGACGTTGCTCTGTTCGGCGAACTGCCCGAACCGGGCGGATTCGACGGCCGCCATGGCGACCTCGCTTTCCATCGACATGTCCACGTTGTCCAGGTGGCGGGAGCCGTGCGTCCCGGCCTGCGTCGTGGCCGGGCCGGAACCACCACCGTCGTCGCCCCGCAGGGGTGGCCCGAACAGTTCCTCTGCCGATTCTCCGAACATCCGTTCCAGCACCCGGCAGGTGGCCGGATGCGGGAGCCCGCCCAGCTGACCGCCCAGCCACCGACTGACCTGCCGCTGTGACACGACGGCGGATTCACCGCGTTCACGAGCAGAAGCGTGGAAATCCCCGCAGAACTCTTGAACGGTCCGGCGGTTCTGCCGCAGAACCTGCTCCAGCCTGGTCCGCGCGGACACGTGCACTCCGACCACCGCAGGCTCCCTCATCTCCGCCAGTGCCCTTCGCCAGAACCGTTCGGCCGCGTCGGCCGTGCCGACAGCCGAGGAAGTGAACGGCGTGTTCCACACCTATGTCAGGCAAATGCCGGACAGGCGCGGGCAATTGTCGTCGCCGTGTCGCGCCCGTTCGCCGCACACTGTGGTGTCAAGATCCAGGGAGGTGATCTCTCATGCCGATCCAGCAGGACCTCGTCCAGTGGCATGTGGAAGACGTTCGCTGCCATCGCGGGGGCAGGATTCGAGTTCCGGTGGAACAGTCTCCGTTCGGCCGCGTGCTGCCCTATCACCGCCGCGCGGGCGAACATCCGAAACCGGGTTGCGGCGAGTTGGTCCGGTCCCGGGGGTGGATCGCCGATCTCGGCCAGCGAAGCCTCGGCGAACTGCTGCTGGGCCTCTCCGCCGTGACCGCGTTGAGCGAAGTCACCAAGCAGGTGCCATTGCACTACAGCGGGCCGGACGCCGAGCTGATGCGGCGGTGTTCGGTTCCCGTCGAGTCCACCGAGCACACCTGGGGGCCGCACGTCGTCCGGACCGCCACCCGCGCGCCGATCCGCTTCCGGATCGACCCGGACGAGCAGCCGACCTGGCTGGACTCGATCGGCCCCGGGGAGGTCGAAGTCCACTCGGCGTTGCCGATGCGGCACTACCTCGCGGTGGAGCAGAGCCTCGGCGAGCGGCTGTCCGCCGACGGCGCCCCCGCTCCCAGGTTCACCTCCGCGACAGACCCCGAACCGTGGCACGTCGTGTTCGTCGCCGTGCCGGGCTGGCCGCGGAACCTGGAGTTCCGGCCCGCCGATTTCGCCGCGGTGGCCCGAGCTCTGGTCAGCCTGGTCGACGCCCCGTGGCGGTTCACCGTCGTGACCGCGCGCAACACCGCGACGGCGGACATGTTCGACGGACTGCCCGCCGACGTGCTGTGCGAGCCCGGCGCCGCGGACTGCGTGGATCTGTTCGCCTCCGCCGAACTGGTCGTCGGCACCGACTCCGGGCTCACCCAGCTGGCGGCGCTGACCGAACGCGCGGACGGCGGCGGCCCGCAGGTCGTCGGCCTGTACTCCAGGCACGCGCACATCAAGTGGATCACCGGGCTGCCGGATCACCACGCGATCGCGACCCGCTTCGCCCAGCTGCTCGCGCTGGCCGACCGCAGCGCCGACCACGCCGAACTCACCGACGCCACCTGGGGTGCCGGAGCGGATCTGCGGTCGGTCCCGCCCGAACTGGTGGCCGACTTCGCCGCCCGGTGCGCCGGTTGGTGCTGACCGACCCGGTGGCCCGAACCCGGCTCGGCGACGGGCCTTCCCCGCCGCGCTCGGGCTCGCGCTCCGTCCAGATCGCGAAGGCGCGGTCACGTTCTCGCCGTACCCACCGGTGCCGCACTCGCACATGGTTCCTCCCAAGGGATCGATGCCTATCACGCACCCGCGACCGAGCGCGCTTGAACGAGTTCCGGCGGTTTCCCCTACCAGACAAGGGAAACGCAACGCCGGATCGGGAGCGACGCCGCAGGCGAACCTCCCGACACCACTAAGTAAAACGTACCTGCTCCCGAAATGGCATCGCTCGATCGAGGGGTCGTATCATGGGCGCGTGTCCGCAGGTGCAGGCGAAGTCCGCTACGACGACGCGTTCGTCGCCGCGGTCGGCGTGCTCAACACCCGGTGGGCGTTGCACGTCGTGCACGCGCTCAGCGCGGAGCCGCTGGGCTTCAACGAACTACGTCGGCGCGTCCCCGGTGCCGGCCCGAGCACGCTCAAGCAGCGGCTCTCCGAACTGGCCGAGGCGGGCCTGCTGCACCGCGAGGTGCTGGACGGATCGCCGCCGCGCACCCGCTATTCGCTGACCGAACGCGGCGCAGGGCTCCGGCCGATGTTCACCGAGATGACCTCCTGGGCCGACCGCCACCACCTGGAGGCACCGGACCCCGCCGAGATCAGCGGCGGAGTTCTCGGGCTGTTCCAGGAGAAGTGGGCCATGCACGTCGTCTGCGTGCTGCTGACCGGGCCGCACGGCTTCAACGAGCTGGCCCGCGAGGTCGGGATCAGCCAGGTCACCCTGTCGCAGCGGTTGACCGAGCTGGAACGCCGCGGCCTGGTGGATCGCGACCGCACCGGCTCCGCCCCGGCCTACGCCCTCAGCCCCGCGGGCATGGACTTCCGCGTGGTCGCCGAGCCGCTGGTCGAATGGGCCCACGACCTGCACGCCCACCACGAGCGCCGGACCGCCGATCGCGCCGAGGACGCGGCGCGCGGCTGAGCGGACCATGGCTCGTTCGGGCCGCCGGGCGTGCCGCGTCAGCCGACGATCGGGTCGCCGGGCTGCTGCGCGTCTTCGCGGCGCGGCACCTGGTCTTCGCAGCCGTTGAGGTAGTCGGGCGTCGTCGCCAGCAGGACCGCGAGACCGTCGACGATCTCCGCTCGCGGGTTGGTGTTGCGGCTGCACGCGAGCTGCTGCAGGTACTGGGTCGAGACCGTCACCTGCCGGTACCGGTGGAGCTGGTCGGCCAGCGCCGCCAGCGAGCAGCCGCGCTCCCGGTACAGGTCGCGGAACCGCTTCCCCAGGAATTGCCGGTCACGGCCCACGAGATAGCCCACCGAGGACTTCAGCACCAGCGCGAGCTCGGCCGCGTAGTGCGGCACCGGCGAATCCGGCGCTCTGCCGAGCTTCGCCACGCCCGGCCTCGTGACGACGACCCCGCGCTTGCCCAGGTCGCGCACCAGTTCCGGGTAGCCGTACCCGCGCTGCTCGCACAGCAACCGGAACCGTCGCGCGCTGATGCGTTGATCGCCGGACACGACGAACACCCCCAGGAACCACGGAGTTCGGCACACCCCTGACCACCCACTGTAAGCGGTGATCCCCTTGTCTTCGGCGGGCGCCACAATTTAAGCTGCTCACCAGCAGGAATCAACTCAGTCGCGGATTCCTCCGTTCAGCGGTCCCGCGGCTGGGGATTCGGCGTGTCCGGCGCGGAGCCCGATGTGCCGCGTTCCTGCACCCGAGCCGGGGGTCAGGAAGCGCCGCACATGCGGTGCCGCGCCGGATGCGCTGTTCAGGGGGTGCATCGCATCCGGCGCGCAGGGCTCCGGGGCACGCGCCGACCTGCTCGATCAATCCGGCCAAGGACAGCTTCGCAGGGAACCGCGTTTTCGCACCCGATCGAGGCCGAATGAACGGAATGCCGCCGAGTGGCCTCGCACTAGCCGACGAATCGAACTTCGCGCCGCTCCACAATGGAAAGACGCCCGGCCCGACGAGCCGTTAACACGGCATCCGGCTGACACGATCCGCAACCCCTTGCACTATCGCGAGACCCGTGCGGCACGATGCAAAAGGACCACTCACCGCCGGGCAACTTGCCGAGCTTTTTCACCCGAACAGATGCTTGCCACGACTGGGGGCGGTTCGAGATTCTATTCAGCTCGCCAAGATCAGGCAGCGCGCAAGAGGCCAGCACGAATCCAGATCGCATGGTGACAGAGGAGATCCGCGGCATGTCGGCCGACCAGCACGATCAACGCCTCCAGCTCGTGAGGACCAAAGCGGAGCTGTGGGCAAAGAACCTCATCGAGTTCGGCCCCCAGAACACGTTGCTGCACTTCAAGAACACAAAGACCACAAGCCTGGATCTAACGACAGCAAATCCCGTATCCGTGCGGGATCTGCTCTCTGGAAAGCAGGTCAAACTCGGCGCGCTCTTCGTCGATTCCGACGTGCACAAGGATTCCTGCGCACGAGCCCGATCCTTGCGACGCACCATGACCGCGTTCGCCGAGGAACAGGGAATCGACATCGGCAAGGTCGCGCAGGGACTGGTCAAAGCCACACCTAGGCACGGGTCAACACCGCAGACTCCCAGTCGCGGCACCCGCGCCCCGCTGCTGCTGCGCTCTCTGCGCATCACGGCGCGAACGGTGGCCGAGAACGAGTTCATGCTCGAGGCCGACCGAGATGTGGAGGTCAACCCGGTTTTGCTCTACGCGCTCGACCAGGATTACGGGCTCGACCTCGACCTCGCCGAGTTCACTGCCACCGCGCAGGACCTCCTGGCCGGCACCGAGGACCCGCAAGAGCAGTTCGACGGGGTGTGGGCCGAGCTGACCGCAGTGGCCGAGCACCAGGGCGTTCCGCTGAGCGTGGAACGGGCAACCGTGTGCGGCCTGTTCAACTACGCCAAGCAGCCCATGGTCGAGGACCTGCTGCACGCGTCGGAACTACTCAGCAGCCATGACTTGGTCGCCGCTCTCGCCGGGGACGTTCCGGCGCGGGCAGCGGTCACGGCGGAAGGCGCCGGGTTCAGCCCACCGGCGGCGGACTCCATCGAGCCGGCCGAAGAATTCCTGGTGCAGGACGCGGATTCCTCGCAGCAGCGGGCGATCAACACGGCGCTGGCCGGGCACCACCTGCTCATCGAAGGCCCTCCCGGCACCGGCAAGAGCCAGACGATCGCGAACATCATCGCGGGTGCGGCCGCACGCGGAATGCGGGTCCTGTTCGTCTCCGAGAAGCGCGCGGCGATCGAAGCGGTCACCGGTCGACTGGCCCTAGCCGGCCTGGACAGGCTCGTGTTCGACCTGCATCAGCAGCGAGTCGACAAGAAACACGTCGCCCGCCAGCTCCAGAACAGCCTGGAAAACGCTGGGCGGCAGCCGCGGCCGGACGTCGGCGACACCCACCGCAAGGTCGGTGCGCACCGGGCTGAGCTGCGCGGTCACTCCGACGAACTGCACCGGCCACGCGCACCGTGGAAGATCAGCGCGTACGAGGTCCAAGCGGAGCTGCTGTCACTGCGCGCTCCGGCATCGCCGCACACGTTCGCCAGGCCGACACTGCAGCTTCTCGACGCCGACACGGTCACGGGACTACGGGAGAAGCTGCACTCCTTCATCGACAAAGGCGGACTCCGCGTCGTCCGACGAGAATCACCCTGGTGGCAGGCCGAGATTCGCGGTGTCGACGACATCGACGACATCCTGATGAAGCTCGACGCGCTCGCCACGAAGACCTTGCAGGCGGGCAGGCGGAGCATGACCTCGGTGTTGCACCAGACCGGGCTGCGCACTCCGGTCGACCTCGCGGGCTGGCAAGTGGTGCTGCACCTGCTCGGAGAGGTCAACGACAGCGTCCGAGCGTTCGGACCGGACGTCTTCGGCACACAGCTCGACGATTGGTACTTCGCCACGGCTTCCCACCGGGAGCGCACGCAAGCCGGGCACAAGCTCGGCTGGCTCACCAGGCGGAAACTCCGCAAGGAGATCACGGCGGCCTCCACGGACGAGATCAAGCAGCGCGGCGTGCTGCACCGCAAGCTGCACGCGGTCCGAGGGCAGCGGGACCGGTGGCAGGAACTCGGTGATCCGGCCGGGCATCCCTCCGAGGTGGTCGAACTCGGCGAGACGATGGAACTGTTCAACACGTTGCGCGACCAGCTGACCTCCGTAGCGCTGTTCGCGAATCTCACTGATATGGAGCGCAAGCCGCCAGAACAGGTGGATGCGGAGTTGGAAAGGCTGCTCGAGGACAAGGCCACGCTGTGGCAGATGGAGAACATCACCGCGCTGCTCGGCGAGTTCGAGCGGCTGGGTCTCACCCAGCTGGTGCAGGACGTCGCGCGGCAAGACCTCGACGGTGACGCCGCATGGCGCTTGTTCCGGCACACCTGGTTGAAGTCGCTGCTTCAGCGGTTCAAGCTCGATTCCCCGGCGCTGCGGGGCTTCACCTCTGCAGAACACGACCGGCGGCTGCGCGAGTACCAGGACTCCGACATGACCCATCGGGAGAGTTCGGCCAACAGGGTGCTGTGGGAGGTCGGCAAAGCGCTGCGCCAAGTGCGCGACGACCACCCGGACGAAACCAAGCTGATCCGCGAGCAGGCGAACAAGAAGTCCCGGCACATGCCGTTGCGCAGCCTGGTCGAGAAAGCGCCGAACGTGCTGCTCGCACTGTTCCCGTGCTGGGCGATGTCGCCGCTGGTGGTGAGCCGCACACTGCCTGCCGAGCGGCTGTTCGACCTGGTGGTCTTCGACGAAGCGAGCCAGATCCAGCCGCACGAGGCGATCGCGACGATCGCCCGTGGCACCAGCCTCGTGGTGGCCGGGGATGACAAGCAGCTACCGCCCTCGAACTTCTTCGGCCGCATGCTGGCCGGTGATGAGGACAGCGACGAGACGGGCTTGGAGGACTACGAATCGATCCTCACCGTGATGCGGACGTGGATCTCGCGCCAGGAGCAGTTGAAGTGGCACTACCGCAGCCGGGACGAACGGCTCATCGCCTTCTCGAACCGGGAGATCTACGGCGACGGCCTCGTCACGTTCCCCGGTTCCAGCAAGGAGGCACCGGTCTCGTTGCACGTCGTGGACGGCGTGGCCGCACCGGGCCAGGACGGCTCGGCTCCGGCCGAGGTGGCGCGGGTCGTGGAGCTGGCGCTGCAGCACGCGGCGGCGCGCCCGCACGAAAGCCTCGGCGTGATCGCGATGGGCGACAAGCACGCCGCGCGGATCGAGACCGCGGTGCGTCACGCGGTCCAGGGGAAACCGGAAATGCAGGAGTTCTTCACCGAGCAGTCGAGTCCGGGCTCGCGGTTCTTCGTCAAGAACCTGGAACGCGTACAGGGCGATGAGCGGGACGCGATCATCCTCACGGTCGGCGTAGCCAAACGTGCCACCGGCCGGGTCGACGGGCGGAGCTTCGGCCCGTTGAACCGCACCGGTGGCGATCGCCGGTTGAACGTGGCGGTGAGCCGCGCGAAGCGGCGGATGAGCGTGGTGAGCTCTTTCGAACCGGGCGAGCTGGCGCCGTCGGACACGGGCACCGGAACCGAGTTGCTGCGCAGGTACCTGGAGTTCGCGCAGGCGCACGCGGACATCGACCAGGTGGGCCGCCAGGAGGCTCTGGACCTCAACGGTTTCGAGCTGGACGTGGAGCAGGCATTGGCGGAGCGGGGGATCAAAGTCTTCCCGCAGTGGGGCTTCTCGGGTTACCGCATCGATTTCGCGCTGGCTCATCGCGACCAGCCCGGGCGGATGGTGCTGGCGGTGGAGGCCGACGGCGACAGCTACCACCGGTCGTACAGCGTCCGGGACCGCGACCGGTTGCGGCAGTCGCACCTGGAGAACCTGGGATGGCGGTTCCACCGAGTCTGGGCGTCGGCGTGGTTCAGCGATCGGGCCGGGGAGACCGACAAGATCGTCAAGGCGTGGGAGCAGGCAATGCTCGACACCGACGACGAACGCTCGGGTGCTCCCGCTGGCCACTCCGCCCAGGAACCGGTCCGGCGTGCGGACCCACCCCCCGAATCCCGACGCGGCCCGCGGCCGGACGTGACACCCGGGCAAGCGATGGACAAGTACACCGAGCGGGAACTGATCTCGCTCTGCCGCTGGCTGCTGCGCGACGGTCTGCAACTGGACCGCGATGAGCGAATCACCCAGGCCATGCAGGAGCTGGGCAAGAGCAAACGCGGCCGGATCATCGTGGAGCGGCTGACCCGCGCCGTAGAGATCGCCCAAGACCAGGCAGACCGAGAGGACCGTTGACATGTTGCCGCTGGACGACCGCACCGCGGAACGAATCGCCACCGTGATCGTGGACATGGGCGGACCGTACGAACGCAAGTCCTACGAGTTGGAACCGCTGCTGGCACGAGCGGGCTGGGTACCGGCGCCGGAGTACGACGGAACTCCGCGCGTGCGGTGGTTGGCCGAGCAGCTCATCGAGCATCGCGATGACCACGCCCGCATCGAGCGTCTGCTGTGCCGGGTCTGCGATCCCATCGAGTACGACGACGGCGCTGAGGTCGCCGAAGAGTTCCGCACGATACTCAACGAGAAGCTGATGGCAGAACGCCTCATCATCTCGCTCGTCGGTGGTCGTCCAGTGTTGGGCGAGATCGGGTCGGACGGCTCAGCCCAGTTCACCGCCCCCGACGACCTAGACGAACGCATCAGCGGCTTGATCGTGGATACGTTCGCCGCCGACCTGCTCGTGCGCAGGCTCTCGGAGGCGCGAATCTGCGCGAGCCACGGCGCGCACACGATGGCCGTGATCGGCATCGGGAGTTTGGTCGAGGGCTTGCTCTACTCGGTTCTCGTCGAGCGGGATCCGAAGATCCGCGAGTGCGGCTTCACCAACGAGAAGGGCAAGGAAGTGTCTCCCCATCAGGTCGGTCTGGCGATGCTGATCAGCCTGGCGCACGACAACGGGTGGATCCAGTTCGACGCGCGCGCCTTCATGGATCGCGTGCGGGAGTTCCGGAACTTCATCCATCCGAGGTTGGAGATGGAGAAGCAGTCCCGGTTCGACGACGACACGGTGATGATGTGCTGGGCGCCGGTCCGCGCGCTGCTCAACGATCTCGAAGAGCACCTGCCACCGGTCCCGCGCTGATCCGTCGGCTGCTCGGGCAAGCGGTCAGTCCCTCCGCCGAGGCCGTCGCGCTCGCCGGTGCGGGCGCCGTCGTCTCCGCTGCGGGCGGCCTCCGCGGCGCGGAGTTCGCGGGAGCGCTGCACCTCGTCTGCGCGGTGCTCGCCGCGCTGGCTGCGATCTCGGCGGTGGCGGTGCTCGTGCTGGCCCGGTGCTGAGGTCGCGGCGGTTCACCGCGCGCCGCGACGGCGGGGTTCCGGGCCGGGGCGGCTCGGGAGTTCGTCGTTGCGGCGCAACCACTGCCGGGCTCGCACGCGGACGTCTTCGTCGTCGTCCCAATCGCCGCCGGTGTGCACGACGTCGAGCAGGTGCTCGTCGTCGTGCGAACCGCGCCGGTCACCCGCGTGCACCGTCATCAAGTGCTCCCCGCGCCCCCAGCGGAAGGTGTAGGACCGACCCGAAGGGGCGCGGGCGAACACCCAGGTCATCGGCAGGTACCGCTTCGTCACGACAGCAGCCCCTCGGTCTCCGGGAGCGGGTTCCGCACTCGACCACGCACTAGCGCTTCGGACATACCAGGACGTTAGGACGAGGATGCCGCAGCTCCGGGTAGGTTTTCTCCCCTCACCTGATCAGCTGACCCGCAGCTCGCGAGCCAATTCACGAGCCGTGGCCGACTCACCGGCGGGTGGACTGTCACGCAGTCCGCAGGCGAGCTGACGAGCCCAGCCGTTGTAGCGCGTGGTCTCCGGCGCGGTGCGATGCGCCTCCCGCAGAGTGGCCAAAGTGGACGGTGCATCGCCCTGCTGGTCATGCGCGCGTGCGACTTCGATCAAATGCCGCGCGCGACGCGGGACCGACGCGATCTCACCGCGCGCCAGGCTGCGCTGGTACCGCAGCGCCTCGCCGCCGCGGCGCAGGTCAACGCTGATGCTCACCGCATGCGCGCGCATCACCTGGGTGCTGAAGCTCGACTGCACGTGCCGGTACCCGGGGCCGAGCGTGCGCGCCACCGAGTCGGCGAGTTCCCAATACCGCCAAGCCTCACCGAGATGGCCCTTGCGCGCGCAGGTCAACGCGCACTCGACGAGCAGCGCGCCGCGCAGTCCGTTCCGAGCATCGTCTTCGCCCGCTTCGAGGGCGTGCTGAGCCTCGATGGCGACCGTCAGCGCTTCGTCCCAGCGCCCGGATTCCCGCAAGACCTGCACCAATGCCCACGCGCCTCCGCCGATGAGGTACGGGTCGTCGGCCTCGTACCCTTCGGTCACGGCACGGTCGACGACGAGCCACACCAGTTCCGGCGCGGGCTGGTAAGCGACGTAGAAGTTGGCCAACTGGTAGACGCCGGCGAGCAGCCGCCGAGCCTGCCGCTGCTCAGGGCCGCGCCGGGAGCGCACCGCGTGCTGTGCGTCGCGGATCAGGCCCGGAAGCACACGCCCGACCCTCGTCCGGTGATCAGGCGAAGCGTGGCGGATGGTCCAAGCCGCGTTCAGCCTCTCCGCCAGATGCGCCGTATCCACGTCGCCCGTCGGAAGCCGGAACCGATCCGCGGTGAGCGCGGCCTGCACCTCCCGCAGCGCGGAGTGCTCGTCCCCGCCGTCGAACCGAGCGACGGACACCGCGGTGTCGTTGCCCGTCAGCTCCGCCAGATCGGCGATGTCCAGTGCTTTCGCCAGGCGCACCAGCATGTGCAGCTTCGGCGTCTGCAAACGACCCGACTCGACTGACTTGACCCACTCCGCTGAACGGTCCACCAAGCCGCCCAGCACGGGGCGGCTCATGCCGACACGTTCCCTGGCCCGTTTGATCCGCCAGCCGACGTCAGCGCTCATGCACCCGAAGTATCCACATCCGGTTGCAAAACGGAACATCAACACGGCCGCGGGCGAGCCGATCGCACCGCCGCCTCCCGGTGATCGGAGTGAACGGACCGTTCGCCCAAGGGGATTGGACGAACGGTCCGTTCACTCCGCCCGGTGCTGCATCGCTCGGTGCGGATCATCCCGGCGGGCGTGGTCGCCGGGCGGCGTGCGATCTTGTTGATCGGGCAACGACTCCGCTTCAGCCGGGCGTCTCGATCGGTGCCGTTCGGCGCGTCACGGATCACACTCGGCCACACCGACCGGAATGGAGCGTTTACAGTGCGTGCCCGCCAGACCATAGTTTGAGGCGCACGCGCGGTTGCCGACTCGTGGAGAGACGATCATGCAGAACAGGCTCGCCCGCACGGTGCGGACGGCACTGCTCATCGGGGCAGGCAGTGCGGTCACACTGGTCCTCGTCCCGACCGCCATCAGCATCGGGACCGGCGGAAAGCTCCCCGGATTCCTCCAACCGCTGGCGACGTTCCTGTGGCCGCTGGTCATCGTGTTCCTGCTGTTCGCCGCCGCGCTCGCCGCGTGGGAACGCATCACCAACGCCGACAAGCCCATCACCGCGCGCCGGCTCAACTCGCCGTCGAACCGCGAACGGTCCGTGCAGAGCACCGAGCGTTACGCCCGCGAACGGCTCAACGGCTCCCTCGCCGAACACGTCGCGCAACTGCTCGACGTCGACGAGGTGCCCGCGACGGTCGCCCGCCCGGCGGACGTCGTCGTGCAGCTCAACCAAGGCGGGAAATCCCGGCTGCCCGCCCACGCCGACCTGCCCGAGACCCTCGACGACGCCAACGGCGCGCTGTTGATCCTCGGCGCGCCCGGCTCCGGCAAGTCGACGCTGCTGCTGGAGCTCACCCGTGCGCTGTCGCTGCGGGCCGCGGGCGACCAGCGGCGGCCGATCCCGTTCATCATCGACCTCGGGTCCTGGGCGATGTCCGGGTGGCGGTGGGACAACCGCAGGCCCGCGCCGCCCGCCGACTTCGAGAAGTGGCTGCTGCGCGAGATCGAACGCCGCTACACCGTGCACCCCTCGCTCGGCCGGATCTGGCTCGAACAGGGCAAGGTCGGGCTGATGCTCGACGGGCTCGACGAGGTCCCGCCCGAATACCAGGAACGCTGCGTCAACGAGATCAACAAGCTGCGCGACTCGTTCATCATCCGGGAACTCGTGGTCTGCTGCCGCAGCGAGGAGCACGAAGCGCTCACCACGCCGCTGCAGCTGAACAACTCCGTCACGATCAACCCGCTCACCCGCAAGCAGGTCGTGGAGTTCTTCACCCGCATCGGCCCCCGCGTGGACGGCGTGCGCTCCGCGCTGCGCACCGACCCGGAGCTGTGGCGCCTGCTGGACTCGCCGCTGATGCTGAGCCTGATGGCGCTCGCCTACCAGGACCGGCCGTCGTCGGAGATCCGGCTCAGCGGCGCGCTCCCGCAGCGGCGGCGCCAGGTGTTCGACGCCTACCTCACCGCCGTCCCCACCCGGGAGGCCGACGACCTCGGCTATCCGCCGGAGAAGGTGCTGCGGACGCTGCGCTTCCTCGCGCGGGTCTCGGCGAGCCCGCTGTGCAACGACCTCACGGCTCGCACCCGGTTGCCGAGCCTCGTCGCGTGGGCGCGATTCCTGCCGTCGAGCACGCTGGTGCACGTGTTCGGGCGCGGACTTCCCGGCGTGCTCGCCGGATCCGTCACCGGTGCCACGCTGGCGATGGGCATGCTGCTGGGACCCGCTTCCGCGCTGGTGACGGCGCTGCTGCTGGTCGGCTACGTGGCGTTCCTCGACCACCTCTCGACGCTGCCGTGGGTCCGCCCTGCGCAGAAGTCCGGCACCATCCCGCAAGGCTGGATCACCGCCGCCTGCGGGTACCTGCTCGGGCTGGTCGTGAGCCTGGCGCTGGTCGGGCTCATCACGCCCGCCACGAACTGGCTCGCGGCGCAGCCGCTGTGGGTCGGGGTGCCCGTGGTGATCCTGACGGCGTTCCTGACGATCATGAGCGCGGTCGAAGCGTGGTCGAAGATGCCCGGCAACAGCGCGGCGCTCGGGGCGGCCGGGTCGGTGCTCGTCGGCGTCTCGATGTTCTGGATCGGGCCGCAGGAGTTGCTGACCTCGATGGGCATCGGCGTGGTGCTGGGCATCGTCGCGGGACTCACCACCGCGGCCCGCGACGAGGTGTGGTGGCAATTCGGCGAGGACCAGTACGAGGCGTTCGACGGGCAGGGTTCCAAGCTGCTGAAGAACTCCGCTCCCCTGGTCGGCGCGGCCGGACTGCTGGGCGTGCTGCCGGTGCTGTTCTCCGGAACGCTGCTCGACGAACGCGCCCTCGACACGGGAATCGGCCTGCTGGTCGCGGGCCTCGCCGCGCCCGCCGCGTGGCACGCCGACGTGTTCCCCTTCGACAGCGCGAAGAACGCCGCTTCCGAATGGCTGGCGCGGGCGATGGCGCTGAGCGAACTGCCGGTCCGCCGGGCGCGGTTGCTGCGCGGGCTCGCGGAGCACAGCATGCTGTCCCGCGTGGACGGTGGCTACCGGTTCACGCACCTGCTGCTGCGCGATCACCTGCTCGGCTACGAGCGGAAACCTGCGAAGAAGCCGGGCGGCGAAGAGGCCACGGACGCCGATGCGGCGGAGAAGAGCTCGTCCGGCACCGGCGAATCCACGAGCTCGGACGAGGCGGCGAAGGCGGACTCGCCGGAGCAAACGCCCTCCGATGCCGTGGCGGATTCCGGTTCAGAAGAGGAGAAGGCCGCGGCGGACCCGGCGAAGCCCGGCGCCGCGAAGTCCTGATCGGCACCCCGCGGTGATCAGCGCACCGCGGGGATCAGCCGCGACAGGCGGCGGTACGAATCGAGCAGGGCGTCCTCGTCGTGGCCGCTGGTCGTGATGAGCAGCTCGTCGGCCTCCACCGCGTCCACGACGGACTGCAACCGGTCGCCGACCTGCTCCTCCGTGCCGTAGACGTGGCCGCGCATCGCGCGCTCGAAGTGCTCGCGCTCCTTGTCGCTCGGGCCACGAGCGAGGATTTCCGCCGCGGGCTCCAACGGCGGGAAGACGCCGTGCACTCGCGAGTACGCGGTGGACCACGCTTCCGGAACGAGGATGCGGCGAGCCTGCTCGGTGGTCTCCGCGACCGCGACGGAACGAGACAACACCACGTGCGGCCGATCCGACCAGGCCGACGGGCGGAACCGCTCGCGGTAGGCGTCGATCGAACTCCGCAGCGCGTCGTCCCCGCGCACGGCGGCGATCACCAGCGGCAGCCCGGCCACCGCCGCGAACTCGACGCCCGCCCCCGTGGCCAGTACGAACACCGGGATGTGCAGCCCCTCCGAGGGCACAGCGCGCACGGCGGACTCCGGGCCACCGGTGAAGTAGCCGAGGAGTTCGGCCAGCTGCTCGGCGAAGCGCTCCGCGGACTCGCGCCCGTGCCCCAGCGCCCGGCGCACCGCTGAGGTGAACCCGAGCGACCGGCCCAGGCCCAGGTCGATGCGGCCCGGGTGCAGCGATTCGAGGACGCCGAACTGCTCGGCCACCACCAGCGGCGCGTGGTTCGGGAGCATCACCCCGCCGGTGCCGACCCGGATGCGCGAGGTCGCCCCCGCCACCGCCGCCGCCAGGACGGCCGGGGCCGCCCCGGCCACACCGGGGACGCCGTGGTGCTCGGCCACCCAGAACCGGTGGTAGCCGAGCGCCTCCGCTTCCACGGCGAACCGGACCGTGCGCGACAACGACTCCGCGGGAGCGCGCCCGCGGCGCACGAGCGAACGGTCCAGGACGGAGAAGCGCAGGGGTGCGGTCACACCGGTGCCAACACCGGCGGTCGGCGGCCGGATTCCCGACTGGCGCCGAGATCTCCCGGTCGACCGAACGGTCCGCTTTTGATACCCCGAATGGAGCAGTGCCCGGAATGAAGATACTCTCTGCATTCGATCAACACGTTGCGTATTCACAACAGGAGGATTCGCTGTGCCGACCTTGGCTCCACCAGCCCTCACCTACCAGTTGACCTGCGACGACACCCATGGCTGGGCGGCCGTGTACCGCACCAGCGGAGCGGTTCTGGAGTTCCTGGGCTTCCAGCGCCTCGACGAGGCCACCCTGCGGGTGCTGCGCGAGAACCCGGGCACCCACCGCGACGAGGACGGCATGCTCCGGTGCACGATCGCGGTCTGAGCACCCGGTAGCCGGTGCGCCGAACCTCCTGCACAGTCGGATGCGACGAGGACACGCGGGGGGACGAGATGAACGAGGCGCAGACCGAGCCGGTCGTGGTCGGCATCGACGGATCCGGGACCGCGCGACGAGCCGTCCGCTGGGCGGCGGGGGAAGCCGCGCGCCGGCGCACGCGCCTGCGGATCGTCTACGGCGACGTGTTCGCCGCACCCGCGATCCCCGGGCTGCGCAAGGCGGAGGCGCCGCCCGAAGTGGTCCGCGCCGACGTGGAGAAATCGCTGGCCGAGGCCGCCGAAGCCGCCCGGCGGGAAAGTCCGGAGCTCGCGGTGGAGACCGCCTCGCTGCCCGGAACCCCGTCGTCGGTGCTGATCGAGGAGTCGCGCCGAGCAGGACTGGTGGTGGTCGGGGACCGCGGGCTCGGCGGTTTCACCGGACTGCTCGCGGGCTCGGTCGCCGTGGCCGTCGCCGCGCACGGGCACGGCCCCACCGCCGTGGTGCGCGCGCGCAACGGGCACGAGCAGGAGGCGGCGCACGGGCCGGTGGTCGTGGGGCTCGACGGCTCCCGCAACGACGAGCGCCTGCTCGTGCAGGGGTTCGAGGCCGCAACCGGGTACGAGGCCCCGCTGCACGTCGTGCACGCCTGGAACCTGGTGGGCGTGGACGTGCGGCGGATGCGCGTGGGGCTGGCGGCCGACGAGATCCAGGCGGGAGAGGAACGCCTGCTGTCCGAACTGCTGAGCGGCTGGGGCGAGCGGTATCCGGACGTCGAGGTGCACCACCACGTCACCCGCGGGTCGGCGGCGGCGGAACTGCTGCGCCACGCCGAGCAGGCCCGGCTCGTCGTCGTGGGGGCGCGCGGTCGCGGCGGATTCACCGGCATGCTGCTGGGCTCGACGAGCCAAGCGCTGATCCACCACGCGCCGTGCCCGATCCTCATCGTGCGCGCCGCGAACGGCTAGCGCCGATCAGCTGGTCGCGGCGGCACGCGTTCTTGCGATGCGGGAGTCGGAACGCGACCTGCCGGAGGTGGGACGCGACCGGTCGGCTCAGGTCGCCGCGCCTCACGCGAAGGTCGACAGCTCCTCCACCGCGAGCGCCGCGCGCAGCGCGAGGTGGTCGTGCCAGCGCGCGGCGGTCAGCTGGATCCCGACGGGCATGCCCGAATCCGGGTGGCGACCGCAGGGAACGCTGATCGACGGCCCGCCGTACATCGACCAGACGTAGGTGAACCGGGCGATGCTCCTGGTGGAATCCGCGAGGTCGACCGCGTCGCGCCGCGGCACGTCCACCGGGATCGTCGGCGTCGCGATCACGTCGACCTCGGCGAACACGTCGTCCACCCGCCGCTGGAACGCGCCGCGCCACCGCCGGGCCTCCTGAGCGCGGTCCGGCGGGACGTCGTGACCGAGCCGGATCCGGCGCAGCACATCGGGATCTAGGGTTTCCGGGCGCAGCCGCACGCGTTCTTCGTGCACTTCGGCCGCCTCCGGGTACATCATGTCGAGCATCTGCCGCTGCGCGATCTCCGCGTCCGGGACCTCGATCCGCCGCGGTGCGCCCCACACCTCGCGCAGCGCGTCCAGCGCGGACCGCAGCACGCGCGCCACTCCCGGTTCGACGTCGTCGAAGAAGGCGTTCGCGGGCACGCCGACGCGCAGGTCGCCCGCTGCGCCAGCGAACGCGGACTCCACGGGGATGCGCTCGGCGTCGACCGACGTCGGCTCCGCCGGATCCCACTCGTCCAGCGCGGCGAGCACCGCCGCCGCGGTGCGCACGTCCACCGCCATCGGGGACACGGCGTCGAACGACGGGCTCACCGGGAACACGCCCGCGTTCGAGACCCGGCCCAGGGTCGGGCGGACGCCGACGATGCCGTTCACCGCGGCCGGGACGCGCCCCGAACCCCCGGTGTCGGTGCCCAGCGAGGCGGCGCACATCCCGGCCGCCACCGCGACGGCGGAACCGCTGCTGGAACCGCCCGAGATCCGCGCGTGGTCCCACGCGTTGCGGCAATCGCCGAAGGTGTCGTTGCGGCCGACGACGCCCATCGCGAACTCGGCCATGTTGTTCTTCGCCAGGACGACCGCGCCCGCCTCCCGCAGCAGGCGGGTCGCGGTCGCGTCGGCCGCGGCCGGAGTGCTGCTGTGATGGGCCGAACCCGCCGTGCTGACCACCCCGGCGACGTCGATGTTGTCCTTGACGGTCACCGGCAGCCCGTGCAGCGCACCGTCCGGGCCGGACGCCGCGTCGAGCCGATCCGCGTCGCGCAGCGCCTGCTCGTCGAGCGTGGTGATCAGCGCGTGCAGCGCGGAATCCTTCGTGGCGGCCAGTTCCAGCCGCGCCTCGACGAGGTCTCGGATCGACGTCACTGAGCTCTCCTCACGATGACGCCGGTGGGCGGAGGCGCGTCCACCGGCTGGTCCTCCCCCGGCGCGGACGTGCCGGGGGTGGTGCTCCGCGCGCAGCGGCCGCTCACCGGCGGAAACCACCGCGGTCCCGCCGGTGAGCGGCGCGCTCAGCGCGCGGAGCGCAGTCGAGCCGTCGCCGCCTCGTCCACCGCCGAGGCGGCCAGGTCGATCTCCACCCCGTAGTGGGTCCGCGCGTCGTCGACCGAGACGAAGTCGTCCAGGACGTCCTCCAGCACGGTCGCGGCGTCGCGCTCGAACGGATCGCCGTACCCGCCGCCGGAGGGCAGTTTGATCTCCAGCGTGTCGCCCGCGGCGCACTTCTCCTGCGTGACCTTCGAGTGCAAGGGCTCTTCGCGGTCGGTGCCCGCGTTGCGGGTGAACGATCCGGCGCGGCCCGCGTGGCCGCCTTCGAGGCCCTTGGGCGGGTCGTTGCGGTTGTCGGCCTCCGACCCGATGAACGTGTCGGTGAGCATCTTCCACTTGCGCACGCTGCCGATCCCGCCGCGGTAGCGCCCCGGCGCCGGTGGCTCGTCGCGCAGCTCGTAGCGCTCGGCGATCATCGCGTGGTTGAGCTCCAGCTCCTCGATCGGGTTGTTGCGGGTGTTGGCCATCAGCGAGTCGACGCAGTCCATGCCGTCCTTGCCGTTGCGCCCGCCGTAGGAGCCCTCGTTGATCTCGATGTAGACCCAGTACGACTGGCCGTCCTCGGCCAGCCCCGAGTAGGCGATGGCGCACAGCGCCGCCGACGAACCCGCGACCGCCCGGTCCGGCAGGACGTCGGACAGCGCCAGGTTGATCGAGTCGAAGATCCGGTTGATCTGGGAGAACCGCGCGAAGCACGACGCCGGGAAGTCCGGGTTGAACAGCGTTCCCTCCGGCGCGTACGCCTTCGCCGGACGGAAGCAGCCGTCGTTCTGCGGGACGAACTCCTCCGTCAGCGCCTCGTCGAGCAGCAGCGTGCGCACCGCGGAGGCCACGGTCGGCAGCACCGAGCCCTCGAACGGCACGTTGAACGCGGTCGGCACCTGCCCGTGGGAGCCGGTGAGGTCGACCACGACGTCGTCGTCCTCGACCTTCACCCGCACCGAGACCTTCAGCGGTACGTCCCGGTTCTTGCCGTCGTCGTCCAAGTAGGACTCCGGGGCCACGTACTCGCCGTCCGGGATCTCCCGGATCTTGCGGCGCAGCATGTCCTCCGAGTAGTCCATCCACTTGTCCGCGGCCGACATCACGACGTCGAGCCCGTAGCGGTCGAGCAGTTCGAGGAACCGCTTCTCCCCCAGCCGGGAACAGGCGATGAGCGCTTCCAGGTCGCCCGCGTTCTGCTCGGGAGTGCGCACGTTGTCCAGGATGTGCTGGATCAGCGCCTCGTTGCGCACGCCCGCGTCGTAGATCTTCATCGAGTCCATCAGCTTGCCCTCGGCCCAGACGTCCACGACGTCCATGCACAGGCCGGGGAAGTTCCCGCCGATGTCGGAGACGTGACCGGTGCAGCCCGCGAAGCCGATGTGCACGCCGCCGAAGAAGATCGGGATCATGATCCCGTAGTCGGGCGAGTGCGCCGCCCCGTGGTACGGGTGGTTGTGCAGGATGACGTCACCGGGCCGGTAGGTGCCCGCGAGCTTGCGGTCGATGCCGCGGATGTAGGCCGGGATCGATCCGCAGTGCATCGGCGTGGAATCCGACTCGCACAGCTCCCGGCCGTTCGCGTCGAAGATGCCCGCGCCCAGGTCCTCCGATTCCCGGATCAGGCTGGAGTACGCCATCCGGTAGAGGATCTGCGCCATCTCCTTGGCGATGCTGTTGAGCGCACCGCCGATCACCCGCAGGGTGATCGGGTCGACGTCGACGGTGGTGAAGTTGCGGGGTGCGACTCCGGCGAGCGACACGCCGGCGGGGTCGAGCGCGGTCACCGCTGGCCTCCTTCGGTGCTGACGGCGGTTTCGATGATGATGTGACCCACCCGGTCGATCGTGGCCGTCTGCTGCGGGCCGACGATGGTCGTGGAGTCGAACTGCTCGACGATCGCCGGTCCGGCGAAGACGTTGCCCGCCTTGAGCAGCGCGCGGTCGTAGACGGGGGTGTCGAAGGTCTTCGGCTGGTTGTCGGCGGTCCAGAACAGCGCCTCGGTGCTGCCCTTCACCGCAGCCGACGCGTCCGGACCGCCCGCCTCGACGTCGGCGAGCGGCACGTGGCCGACCTTGCCGACCGCCGCGACCCGCACGTTGACCAGGTGCACCGGCTTGTCGTCGAAGCGCTGCGAGTAGGTCCGCTCGTGCACCTCGTGGAACGCCTCGGCCGTGCGGGCCACCCAGTCGGCGTCGATCTCGCCCGGCGGGGCGGGCACGCGCAGTTCGTAGCCCTGCCCGATGTAGCGGCAGTCCAGGCTGCGCTCCAGCACGATCTCCGAGGGGTCGAGTCCGTCCCCGGCGAGCTGCTCCACCGCCTGGGTGCTGAGCCGGTCGAACTCCGCCGCGATCCGGTCCAGGTCCGGGTCGGTCGACGACGTCCACACCGTCGCGGGCGTCTCCACCCGGATGTCGGTGCTGAGCAGGCCCATCGCAGAGGCGATGCCCGGGTGGTGCGGCACGATCACGCGCGGCACCCGCAGCTGCTCGGCGATGTGCCAGGCGTAGAGCGGCCCCGCCCCGCCCTCGGCGACCAGTGAGAAGTCCCGCGGGTCGTAGCCCTTGCGCACCGAGTGCAGGCTGATCGCCTCGGTCATGGCGTGCGCCAGGATCTGGAAGATCCCGATCGCGGCCTGCTCGACGGAGGTGTCGAGCTTGCGCGCGATGTGCTCGTCGATCGCCTTGGTCGCCAGCTGCGGGTCCACGAACATCGAGCCGGACAGGAAGCTGTCGGCGCGCAGCCAGCCCATCGCCACCATCGCGTCGGTGCTGGTGGGTTCGGTGCCGCCCCGCGCGTAGCAGGCCGGTCCCGGTGTCGCGCCCGCGCTGCGCGGCCCGACGCGGAACATGCCGCCCGCGTCGACGAAAGCGATGGATCCGCCGCCCGCGCCGATCGTGTCGACCTCCGCCACCGGCACCATCGCGTGGTAGTCGCCGATGCGGGTGTCCAGCAGGTGCTTCATGCGCAGCTTGCCGTCGGGGGCCACGCCGATGTCGGCCGAGGTACCGCCGACGTCGAGGGTGATGACGCTCGGATGCCCGGACGCGGCGCCGATCGCGCAGCCGCCGAGCAATCCGGCGACCACCCCGCTGGTGAGCAGCAGCACCGGATTGTCCGCCGCGAGCCGCGAGGAGATCAGCCCGCCCGCCGAGGTCATCAGCCGGATGTCGCCGCGCACCCCGGCGTCGCGGGTCGTCTCGGCGAGGTTGTCGATGTAGCCGGACACCCGCGGGCCGACGAACGCGTTGAGCGCGGTCGTGGAGAACCGCTCGTACTCCCGGTACTGGGGCGCGACCTCGCTGGAGAGCGAGACGAACATGCCGGGGCACTCCTGCTCGATGATCCGCTTCACCGCCTGCTCGTGGACGGGATTGCGGTAGGAGTGCAGGAAGCACACCGCGATGGCCCGCACGCCGCTGCTCACGAGCTCCCGCACCTGCTCGCGGACCGCGTCGAGATCGAGGGGCACCAGCACTTCGCCCGCGGCGTTGATCCGCTCCGGCACCACCCGGCGGTTGCGCCTGCGCACCAGCTGCCACTTCTGCCACGGCAGGTCCTGGTACGACGAGTAGTTCAGCGGACGCTTCTTGCGGGCGATGTGCAGGATGTCCCGGAAGCCCTCGGTGGTGATCAGGCCGATGTCGGAACCGTTGTGCTCGAGCACGATGTTGGTCGCGACCGTCGTCCCGTGCAGGAACTGGTCGAGGTCGCTCACCGAGATGCCGACCTCGTCGGCGAGCTGCTGCACCCCGTTCACCGTGGCCAGTGACGGATCCTGGGGCGTGGACGGGATCTTGTGCACGGACACCGATCCCTCTTCGTCCCAGTACATGAGGTCGGTGAAGGTGCCACCGACGTCCACTCCGATGCGCTTCATTGCGTGGTCTCTCCTAGCCGGGTGACGCTGTCGTGGGCCGTTTCCCACCGCCGCGCGCGGACTTCGCCGCTCGGGTGGCGCGTGGGGACGGGCCGAGATCTCAGCGGTGGGCGACTTGCCGGGGTGATCGCTGCGCGGCGGGGCCGCCGCCGTCGAGGCGCTGGTCGACGACCGCGCCGGAGGGGTCCCCCGTCCGAGGCCGCGCATCGCCGGTTCCCCTGCCGAGGAGGTGGCGGTGGTCGGAAGAATGCCGTGCGACGGCGGGGTCGCACGAACGCTCTGGCTGGCCACACTGCACGGCCACAGCGGCACCTCCTGTGAATCGGCGCCCCGAGCGGATCGAGCCGTGCCGCCGAACAGGGCCGGCCCCGACCTCCGGGTTGGCGTGAAGTATGCGGCGAACGGAGCAGCGAATCAATACGTCGGACATTTTTCGTCGGCGCGACCGGCGGAGTGCCCCGCGGCGTCGACGCGGCGTCGACGCCGCGATCCGATCAGCCCAGCGCCCGTGGACCGAACGGTCGCGACCGTCGATCATCCCGAATCAGCCCGGAAACGGTCGCGAGCCCCATCAGTCGATCTTGCCGAGCTTGACCGGCCACCGACGAGGAGAATCCTTCGCCACAGACCCGAGGCGCCTGGGCGCGAACTTCGACTGAGGGCCATCCGCGCGACGGCGACCGATCCTTCAATTGTCTGATGTTTAGTGCGCGGTTCAGCTGCGCGCGTCGTCCAGGTGCGCGCGGGCGACCTGCTCCAGGTGTTCCAGATCCGAGGACACGCTGGCGAAGGTGAACCCCTCGGCCAGCCGCCGCGCCGCCGTGGCGCCGTCGGGCGTGTGGATGCCGACGGCGATCCCGGCCGCGTCGGCCGCGGCTCGGACCCTGGCCAGCGCCGCGTCGAACTCGGCGGCGACCGCCGGATCGTCCGGGCGTGCCGCGCCCACCGCCAGCGCCATGTCCGCCGGGCCGATGTAAACCCCGTCCAGACCGGGCGTTGCGCAGATCGACTCGACGTTCGCCAGCCCCAGCGGCGTCTCGATCATCGCGAGCACGACGACGCTCGCGTCGGCCTCCGCGGGGTCGGGGCCGATGCGCAGGCTCGACCGCATCGGCCCGTACGAGCGGATCCCGCCCGGCGGGTAGCGGGTCGCCGCGACCGCGGCGGCGGCCTGCTCGGCGTCGTCCACCAGCGGGACGATGATGCCGCGCGCGCCCGCGTCGAGCGCTCGGCAGATCGCGGCCCGGTCGTGCGAAGGGACTCGCACGACACCGGCGGCACCGGCCGCGGCGTCGATCGCGATGAGGCCGTTGAGCACGCCCTGGTAGCCGAGCAGCCCGTGCTGCCCGTCCAGGCACACGTAGTCGTAGCCCGCCCTGGCGAGGCGCTCGGTGGCGGGCGGGGCGTCGAGCATCACCCAGTACCCGAGCACGGTTTCCCTGCTGCGGATCTTGCGCACGAAATCGGCGGTCATGCGACCCCTCCCCGTCGGCGTTCCCGCACTGGCCGATCGATTGAAGCACCCGGTGCGCCGCCCAGGACTGCTCCGATCTGGTTCCACGAAGCCGATTTCCACCAGAAGGAGTACTTCAGTCCACTGTGGACATCAAGGGCCCGCGCCGCGCCCGGCGTTCGGCTCACAGCAGCGCCAGCAGCGCGCCCAGCGCCGGGTTGTCGTTGGCCCCGCGCCACGCCAGGTGCAGCTCCACCGGCTCCGGATCCGGCAGCTCCACGGGGCGCAGCACCACCCCGTCGAACCGCAGCAACGTCGCCGTCGACGGCACCAGGGCGATGCCGAGCCCGGCCCGCACCAGCGCGAGCACCGTGTGCACCTGGCTGACGTGCTGGGTGTAGTGCGGCGAGACGTGGGCTTCGCGGAACACGCTCACCAGCAGCTCGTGGAAGTAGCGCGCCTCCGTCGGCGAGTACATGACGACGTCCGCCGCGTCGAAATCGGCCGGGCCCAGCGGTTCCTCCGCCTCGGCCAGCGGGTGACCGGCGGGCAGCGCGGCCAGCAGCGGTTCCGCGAGCAGGCGGCGCGACTCCAGCTCCGGGCGCGTGATCGGCGGCCGGACCAGGCCCAGGTCCAGCGCGCCGGAGGAGAGCATGTCGAGCTGTTCCCGGGTCACCAGCTCCCGCAGCACCACGTCCACGTGCGGCAACCGCTCCCGCGCGGTCTCCAGCACGCCGCCGAGCATCCCGTACGCCGAGGTCGCCGTGAACCCGACGCGCACCACCCCGGCCTCACCACCGGGCACCCGCCGCACCGCCAGCGTCGCGTTCTCCGCCTCGTGCAACAACCTGCGGGCATCGCGCAGGAACGCCTGCCCCGCCGGCGTGAGGCGCACCGCGCGGCCGCTGCGGTCGAACAGCCGCACCTGCAGGTCCCGCTCCAGCAGCTGGATCTGGCGGCTCAGCGGTGGTTGGGTCATGCGCAACCGCGCGGCGGCGCGGCCGTAGTGCAATTCCTCGGCGACCGCGACGAACCCGGCGAGCTGGTTGAGCGTGAACATGCGGTACCCGCCTCCTGGTGCGCGATGCGCTTCCCGCATCGGTCGATGCTCGATTGGAGTTGGACACGCATCGATCGCGGATCCTAATGTCCTGACTGGCGAGTTGTGCGCGCCGCCGGTCGCCGGTGCGCCCGCAGCCGCCGCCGAACCGCCCGGACCAAGGAGGATTCACCGCATGACCACAGGCCACACCGCCACCGACCTCACCGGGCGGATGCTGATCGCGGGCACTCCGGTGTTCGGCGAGGGCGAGAAGATCCGCGCGGTCGACCCGGGAACCGGGGCCGAACTGGAACCGGCCTACGGGCACGGCGGCCAGGCGGAGGTCGAACGCGCGTGCGCGGCGGCGGAATCGGCGTTCGAGATCTACCGCGCCACCACCTTCGAACAGCGCGCGGTGTTCCTGGAGACCATCGCCGACAACATCGAGGCGATCGGCGACGCCCTCTCCGCTCGCGCGCACGCCGAAAGCGGCCTGCCGCTGGCGCGCACCACCGGTGAACGCGGGCGCACCACCGGGCAGCTGCGCCTGTTCGCGCAGGTCGTGCGCGAGGGCAGCTTCACCGGCGCCCGGATCGACCCGGCGCTGCCCGATCGCGCGCCCGCACCGCGCGCCGACATCCGCCAGCGCAAGATCCCGCTGGGCCCCGTCGCCGTGTTCGGCGCCAGCAACTTCCCGCTCGCCTTCTCCGTCGCGGGCGGCGACACCGCCTCGGCGTTGGCCGCCGGATGCCCCGTGGTGGTCAAGGCGCACGACGCCCACCCCGGCACCTGCGAGCTCGTGGCGCGCGCGATCAGCGACGCCGTCACGTCCTGCGGGCTGCCGGCGGGCACGTTCTCACTGCTCTACGGAAGCGGTCCCGGGCTGGGCACCGCGCTGGTCACGGATCCGCGGATCCAGGCCGTCGGGTTCACCGGCTCGCGCGGCGCGGGGCTGGCGCTGACCGCCGCGGCGCATTCCCGGCCGCAGCCGATCCCGGTGTACGCGGAGATGAGCAGTATCAACCCCGTCTTCCTGCTGCCCGGCGCGCTGCACGCGCGGGCCGCCGAGCTCGGCGGGGAATTCGTCGGGTCGCTGACGATGGGCTCCGGGCAGTTCTGCACCAATCCCGGCCTGGTCGTCGCGATCGACGGCCCCGAGCTGACGGCGTTCCTGGACAGCGCGGCCGACGCGGTCTCCGCGTCCGCACCGACCCCGATGCTCACTCCGGGCATCGCCCGCTCCTACGCGGCCGGAGTGGAGGCGCTGGCGGCCAAGGGCGAGGTGACCGTGCTGGCGCGCGGTCAGGAGTCCGACGCGCCCCAGTCCTGCCGGGCCGCGCTGCTGGTCACCGACGCATCGGCGTTCCTCGACGGCGAAGGATTGGACGAGGAGGTGTTCGGCTCGTCCTCGCTGGTGATCCGCTGCCGCGACGCCGACGAACTCCGCCAGGTCGCCGCCGGGCTGGAAGGCCAGCTCACCGCGACCGTGCACGCCACGGCCGAGGACACCGGCGAGGCGGGCGCGCTGCTGCCGACGCTGGAGCGCAAGGCCGGCCGAATCCTGTTCAACGGCTGGCCCACGGGCGTCGAGGTCGGCCACGCCATGGTGCACGGCGGGCCGTTCCCGTCCACATCGGACTCCCGGACGACGTCGGTGGGGACGTTGGCCATCGACCGCTTCGTGCGGCCCGTGGCCTACCAGGACGTGCCTGCCGAACTCCTGCCCGGAGTGCTCGCCGACGGCAACCCGGAGAACATCTGGCGCCGCGTGGACGGCGAACTCGGCAAGCACTGACCCGATCGGTCCCGACGGCCTCATCCGCGCCTCGTGCGAGGTGCGGATGGGGCGCCGTCAGGAACGGTTCTCGCGCTCCTCCGCCGCCTTCTGCTTGGCGCGGGCGTTCTCCTTGCGGACCTCGGCCTGGGTGGCGCGCTCCTGCTCGAGCCAGTCGGGGCTCTCCGCCTTCAGCGCGTCGATCTGCGCGGTGGTCAGCGGTTCGGTGATGCCGCCACGGGCGAGACCGCCGATGGAGACGCCCAGCCTCGCCGCGACCACCTGGCGCGGGTGGGGACCCTTGTGGCGCAGTTCGCTCAGCCACTCCGGCGGGTCGGTCTGCAGGGCGTTGAGCTCGTCGCGCGAGACGACACCCTCCTGGAACTCCGCGGGGGTGGCTTCGAGGTACACGTTCAGCTTCTTGGCCGCGGTCGCGGGCTTCATCGTTTGGGGGGTCTTCTGCGACGTCATGGGGTCCAGGGTATCGACCGGGCCCGCGGTACCTGCGATGACGCCCGGTAGCCTGGCCTGGTGGCAGGCTCGGTCGAATCATCGTCGTTCGCACTCGCGTTCGTCCCAGGGGTGACGCCCGGCAAGTGGGTGCGGATCTGGAACGAGCGGCGACCGGAAGTCCCGCTGAACCTCGTGGACACCTCCGCCGCCGACGCGGCGGACCTGGTGCGCCGGGGCGAGGTCGACGCGGTGCTGCTGCGGCTGCCGACCGACCGCTCGGGGCTGCACGCGATCCCGCTCTACACCGAGACGACCGTGGTGGTCGTCCCGAAGGACCACCTGGTCGCCACCGCCGACGAGATCACCACCGACGACCTCGCCGACGAGGTCGTGCTGCACCCGCTCGACGACGCGCTCGGCTGGGAGGGCCCGCCCGGACTCCCCGCGGTGGAACGCCCCGCCACCACCGGAGCCGCCATCGAACTGGTGGCCGCGGGAGTGGGACTGCTCGTCGTCCCGCAGTCGCTGGCCCGGCTGCACCACCGCAAGGACCTCACCTACCGGCCGGTGACCGACGCCCCGCAGTCCCGCGTCGCGCTGTCCTGGCCGGAGGAGGAGACCACCGACCTGATGGAGGAGTTCATCGGCGTGGTCCGCGGGCGCACGGTCAACAGCACGCGCGGGCGACGGCAGGAACCGGCCCCGGCCAAGCGCGACCGCTCCGGCGGCGACGCGAAGAAGTCCCCCGCCCGCAAACCCGCCGGTGGACGGCCCCGCCCCGGCTTCGGCGGACCGAAGGGCGGCAAGCGGGGCAAGCCGCGCCGACGCCCGTAGCCCTTCCACCGCCGTGCGGAGCGCCATCACCTGCGTCGGAAGCGGCGAACAGCGACGGTGGGCCCGTCAGCCCGAACTCCGCACCGGACGGGATCGAGGTGGGCCATGTCGACCGCACTCGGGCGAGCCGGGGCGAAGGTGCTGCGCAACCGCGTGCTGATGCGCGCGCCGATCGCGCTCTACCGCGCCCGCCTCGGGTTCCTGCTCGGCTCACGGCTGCTCATGCTGGAGCACCTGGGCCGCAAGTCCGGCGTCACGCGCCGCGTCGTGCTCGAGGTCATCGGGCATCCCGCGCCGGACGTCTACCTCGTCGCCTCCGGTTTCGGCACGCGAGCGCAGTGGTACCGCAACGTGCAGGCGCATCCGCGGGTCCGAGTCTCGGTGGCCCGGCACCACCGCGCACCGGCCACCGCGCGACGACTGCCCGCGCCCGACGCCGACGCGGCGATCACCGACTACGCCCGCAGGCACCCCCGAGCCTGGGCGAAGTTCAAAACCGTCCTCGAGAACACGCTCGGCACGAAGATCACCGAACAGGACACCGCACTCCCCATCCTCGAACTCCACCTAGACCGAACCCCCTGACGAGCCCGACTCGTCCACAGTCCACGACCGGCACCCGACCCGAACGAACGCAGCACCTGCCTTCGAACTCGCCGTTCGACCGAGCATGTCTTACGTCTTGTCAGCGGCGAAGCCGCTGAGCAGCGACCACGCTGCCCACCGGCACCGCCGCGGGTTCTCAGGTGTCTTCTCGCGAGGACAGCTTTTTCCCTCGTGGCGGAGCCACTCGGGGAAAAGATACCGCAGCCAGTATACA